>BFAU01000001.1 GCA_008975185.1 bacterium MnTg04
CCCATCGCCAGCACGACAACGCCCAGGCCGATCCACAGCCATTGTTTGCCGGCCAGGTCGATCACCCGCCCCATCAACGACGGGCTACTGCGCGGCCGGCTGATCACGGTCGGCACCGGCCGGGTTACTGCGGCCGTGTCCGCCACAGTCGTGTCTGCTGTCAGGTCGGCCGTCGTGTCGGCAACGGTGTCTGCGACCGCGTCCGCTGTTTCCGCGGCGGCGTCATCCGCGGGCAAAGCAATTGCCGCATCATCCAGCGCCGTGGCCGCGGCGTCATCGGCGGCCAGGCGATCCGCGGCCTGGCTTTGCAACCGAGCCAGCTCAGAATCCCTCACTTGCAGCAAGCGACCCTGCTCGTCGACACGCGCCGTTAAATCCTCGATTTCACCACGCAGGAGCAGGTTTTCCGTGGTCTGGTCGGCCAATTCCTGGGCCAGCGCCTCATCGACGCCCGCCGCACCAGCTCCGCCAAGGCTACTGCTGTCCGCCGGGACCAGTTTGAGGCGCCCACCGGCATCGGCGCCGCTGACGTAACTGCCGCCACGCCATTCCGCCATTTGCCGGCGAACTTCTGCGTAGGCGGCCGTGCGATTGATACCGGCTATTTCCACGCTGTCGGGAATTCGCAAAATCACGCCGGCTTTCAGCCTATTGATGTTGCCGTAGAAAGCATCGGGATTGGCCCGGAACATGGCGATCATCATCTGGTTGATCCCGGTGCCGGCCGGACGCATCTCGCGCGACAGGCCCCACAGCGTGTCGTTTCGCTGCACCATGTATTCGCCTGGCCGCTCGGCGGCCGGCAATGCGCGCGGCATAGCTGGTTGCCTGGCTGCCGGCATCGATTCGGGTTCGGCAACCGGCTGCGGCATACGTACCACGGTACCGGTTGTGCCGGTGGTCGCACGCGGTGACGGCGCTACCGGCGTCGGCGCAGGCTGCGCCGGCTGGGCGGCGAATATCGGTGGGTCCAGCAACACCGTGTACTCTCTGAGCATACGGCCCCGCCCCCAGTTCAACTCGATCAGCATGGTCACGAACGGCTCGGATATCGAGCGGCTGGACGATACGTGGATGACATGGCGGTCGGCCGACGGGCTCCTGATATCCAGGCTGATCGTATTGAGGAATGCGGCCCGGTCCAGACCGTAACGGGCAAACAGGTCGGCGGAGGCCATCGTTGCGGTCAGCGTCGCCAGATCTTCCTGCTCAACCGACAACAACTCGATATCTGCATCCAGCGGTTGATTTAAAGCGGAATTCAGCGTGATTTCGCCTAAGCCCAGTCCCTGCGCCGAAAACGGTACGATCAGCAATGCCAGCCAGACCGAAAACGCAAATTTGCGCACCATTCCTACTCCCTAGAATATCTGTCTACCAACCATACTCCTGCCAGACCGGCAACCCCCGCCAACCTAACAAGCCTCTTTAGTTTCAGCGGCTAACTATAGCTTACAAATAGGCTTTTACCAATATTTCAGCGATTTGAATGCTGTTCAAAGCACCGCCTTTTCGAACGTTGTCCGCGACGATCCACAGATTCAGCCCATGTTCGCCGACCAGATCCTCCCGCACCCGGCCGACAAAGACAACGTCCGTGTTTGGCGTATCCAGCGCCGGTGTCGGGAACACCTTGTCCCGTGGTATATCCATCACTTCGACGCCGGGCGCCTGGGCGAGCAGGTCCCTTGCCTCACCGGCGCTCAGCGGTTGCTCGGTGCTGATTGCGACCGCTTCCGCGTGGCCGAAAAAAACCGGCACGCGGACCGCGGTCGCGCTGACCGGCAGTTCGGGCAAACCGAGCAAGCGCCGGGTCTCCCGGACGATTTTCATTTCCTCACGGGTATAACCGTTGTCCTCAAACTCATCGATCTGCGGCCAGACATTGAACGCGATGGCCGGGTTGCCATCCTTGCGTCCGTTGCCGGCGAGCAGATCCGCCGATTGCCTCGCCAGCTCCTCGAGCTTTGCCCTGCCCGCGCCCGACACCGACTGGTAGGTGCTGACGCGGACGCTGCGTAAACCCGCCGCGTCATGCAACGGCTTGAGGACTACGGTGAGCTGGATAGTCGAGCAATTCGGGTTGGCGATCAGGTTTCGCTGCCGATAATTCCGTATTTCGTTCTCATTGACCTCCGGCACGATCAGCGGAACGTCGGGGTCGTCGCGAAAACACGAGGTGTTATCGATGACAACGCAACCGGCAGCCGCTGCTTTTTCGGCGTATTCGGCGGAAATCGCCGCGCCGGCGGAAAAAAATGCGAGATCCATCTTCGAAAAATCGAAATCGGACAACATCTCGACCGGCAACTCACGACGACCGAACTCGACGGACTTGCCGAAAGACCGTTTGCTGCCGATGGCGTGAACCTGGTCCGCGGGAAATTCCCGCGCGGCCAGGATATCCAGCATCGTCTCCCCGACCAGGCCGGTCGCCCCAACCACTGCAATATTCAATTTTTCCGCCATTTGCGACCCGACGTCCGTTTAAGTGTCTTTCCGGGAACCCGGTATCGGCAGCGTCTCACAAACGACGTCCTGGTTCTGCGCGCGGTGTCGCAGATAATGATCCATCAACACCAGCGCCAGCATCGCTTCGACGATCGGTACGGCACGCAAGCCGACGCAGGGATCATGGCGGCCCTTGCTGACCGCCGTCACCGGCTTCCCCCGATCGTCGATGGTGTCGACCGGCAACCGCAGGCTGGAGGTCGGTTTGAAAGCCACGCTGACCAGGATCTCCTGGCCGCTGGAAATGCCGCCGAGGATACCGCCGGCGTGGTTGCTGACGAAGCCGTCGGGGCGCATCGGGTCGCGGTGTACGCTGCCTTTTTGTTCGACCGAGCCAAAACCTGCGCCGATCTCCACGCCCTTGGCTGCGTTGATGCCCATCATCGCGGCGGCGATATCGGCATCGAGCCGGCTGAAAACCGGTTCGCCCAGGCCGGGCGGCACGCCGCGGGCCACGACATTGACCCTGGCGCCGGCCGAATCGCCGGATTTTCTCAACGCATCCATAAAAGTTTCGAGCTCCGCCACGCGCTCCGGGTCCGCGCAGAAAAATGCGTTGTCATCGGTCGCAGCCAGATCGACCGCCTGCAACGATAACGGCCCGAGCTGGGCCAGGTAACCGCGAATCTCGATGCCCAGCCTGCCGGCCAGGTATTTTTTTGCGATGGCGCCGGCGGCGACCCGGATCGCGGTTTCCCGCGCCGACGAGCGGCCACCGCCGCGATAGTCGCGAATCCCGTATTTTTGACGGTAAGTGTAGTCGGCATGGCCGGGGCGAAAAATATGCCTGAGCTGCTCGTAGTCCCGCGTCCGCTGATCGACATTTTCTATCAGCAGGCCGATCGGCGCCCCCGTCGTTTTACCCTCGA
>BFAU01000002.1 GCA_008975185.1 bacterium MnTg04
TCCTGCTGGTGATGGGCGGCGTGTTCGTGATCGAAACGGTCTCGGTCATGTTGCAAGTGGCTTCGTTCAAGCTTACCGGCAAGAGAATTTTTCGCATGGCGCCGCTGCATCATCACTATGAGCTCAAGGGATGGGCGGAGCCCAAGGTTATCGTCCGGTTCTGGATTATTACGGTGATCCTGGTGCTGGTCGGTTTGTCGTCGTTGAAGATTCGCTGACAGGTTTTTCCAATGCTGGGAAGCGGGCAAAAAAATAACTTGATGGCGGCCGCCGAGGCGGCCGGAAATGGCGTGCGCTGCCGCAGCCTGGTGCTCGGGCTCGGCGTCACCGGTTTGTCGCTCGCCCGTTTCCTGTCGGCGCAGGGCGATACGGTGCTGATCGCCGATACCCGGGAGCAACCGCCGGGACTGGAGGCATTGGAAAAAGAGCGTCTGGATGTCGAACTGGCGCTGGGCGCATACCCGGTCGGTTGGCTGGACCGGGTCGATCGTATATTTGTTTCGCCGGGCGTTTCCCTCGACCACCCCGTGTTACTGGAGGCTAAGACACGGGGCATGCCAATGAGTAACGACATCGGTCTGCTCGCGCAGCGGGCCCGCGACACGGGCGTGCCGCTGGTCGCGATCACCGGCTCCAACGGCAAGAGCACGGTCACGACCATGTTGGCCGCGATGCTCGAGAAGGCCTCGGTCCGGATAGGGACCGGCGGCAACCTGGGCAAGCCTGCACTCGAGCTGCTGGGTGGAGACACCCCCGAACTGTACTTGCTGGAACTATCCAGTTTTCAGCTAGACCTGGTTTCCGGTCTGCAGGCCAAGGTCGCGGCGTTGCTCAATCTGTCGGCGGATCACCTGGACCGGTATGCAGACTTTGCCGCCTATGCGGCCAGCAAGGCGAGGATTTTCGAACGCTGTGAAAAGGCCATCGTCAATCGCGACGATGCCACGGTGATGTCGCTGCTGCCGCCTGGCTGCGAGTACCTGAGTTTTGGCCTGGATGTACCGGGCGGGAATAATTTCGGGTTGCTGGGCAATGGCTTGAATGACGCAGAATGTTTTCTTGCGCGCGGCGACGAAAAGCTGCTCGCCGTAGCCGAGCTACCCCTAAGCGGCCGGCACAACCTGGCCAATGCTCTGGCGGCGCTGGCAATGGCCGATGTCTTGTCCGTGCCCATGGAAACCTGTGTGCGCGCGCTGCGCGTGTACACCGGCCTGCCTCACCGGACCCAGCTTGTCGCCGAACAAGACGGCATTCGCTGGGTCGATGATTCCAAGGGAACCAACGTCGGCGCTGCGGTCGCCGCGGCTGATGGTCTGCAAGGCCCGTTGCTGCTGATCGCCGGGGGTCAGGCCAAGGCCCAGGATTTTGCCCCGCTGGCGGCGGCGCTGGCCGGCAAGGCGAGGTCCGCGATCCTGCTCGGCCAGGATGCGCAGGCGCTCGCCGAGGCCCTGCTGCCGATTTGCCCGGTCAGTCATGCCGGCAGTATGCGTGAAGCGGTTGAGATCGCCCACGCGCAGGCGCGCCGCGGGGACACCGTGCTGCTGTCGCCGGCTTGCGGCAGCCAGGACATGTTTGTCGATTTCCGCGAACGCGGCCGGGTTTTCGCGGCCGCGGTGGCAAAGGTGCTTTCGTGAACGCGCCGGCGATCGCCCTGTATAACGCCGGGCTGCCGCGGCGAACCAGCCTGGACCCGGTGCTGGTCGGGCTGGCGGCGACCCTTTTACTGCTGGGCCTGGTCATGATGACGTCGGCCTCGATAACCATTGCCGAAAGCGAAACCGGCAATGCCTTTTATTACCTGCAAAAACAGGCGATGTTCCTGTTGCTGGCGCTCACCGGCGGTTTCATGGCCATGTTGATCCCGACCCAGGTGTGGCAACGGACCGGCCCGTTGTTGTTGCTGTCCGGGCTGGCATTGCTGGTCCTGGTCCTGTTGCCGGGGGTCGGCAACACGGTCAACGGGGCGACTCGCTGGATAAGTTTCGGGCCCGCATCGCTGCAGGTTTCCGAGCCGGCCCGCTTGTTGATCTTGATGTACCTGTGCGGCTACCTGGTACGGCGGCGCGAGGCCCTGCAGACGAATTTTACGGGTTTGGCCGGGCCGGTTTTCCTGGTCGGCCTGGCCTGTGCCCTGTTACTGGCGCAACCCGACTTTGGTGCGGCGACGGTGCTGATGGGAACGACCCTGGGCCTGTTGTTTTTAGGCGGCGTGCGCTTGCGCGATTTTCTGATGCTGTTCGTCGCTGTGATCGGCGCCCTGGCAGTCCTCGCAATTTCGACGCCATACCGGCTGAAAAGACTCACCGGGTTTCTCGACCCCTGGGCGGATCCGTTCGATTCCGGGTTTCAGCTTACCCAGTCGCTGATCGCCGTGGGTCGCGGCGAATGGCTGGGCGTCGGGCTCGGCAACAGTGTGCAGAAAATGTTCTACCTGCCGGAGGCGCACACCGATTTCGTGTTCGCGGTGGTTGCCGAGGAGCTGGGGTTTGCCGGCGTGCTGCTGATCGTTTGCTTGTTCCTGCTGGTGGTATGGCGCGCTTTCTGGCTGGCACGATACTCGGCGGAGGCCGGCCGCTATTACCAGGCCTACCTGGCTGCCGGTCTGGGTATCTGGCTGGGTCTGCAGGCATTCATCCATATGGGCGTCAACCTGGGGTTGCTGCCCACCAAGGGGCTGACTTTGCCGATTCTCAGTTACGGCGGCAGCAGCCTGCTGGTGACCTTTGTCGCGTTCGGGTTGTTGCTGAGGATTCGCCTGGAACTGGGCCAGGTCGGCGGCCAGGGCGGCGCCCGCAAACGGCAGGTTGCCCGCAGCCGGAGGCCTCGCCGATGAGCGGCCCGGTCATGATCATGGCGGGGGGCACGGGTGGACACGTGTACCCGGCGCTTGCCGTCGCCCGTGGCCTTGCCGCCATGGGCAGGGATGTCGTCTGGCTGGGTACGCGGCGCGGACTGGAAGGCAGGGTCATCCCGCAGCAGCAAATACCGATCGAGTGGATTTCGGTCTCCGGTCTGCGCGGTAAAGGCGCGGTCAGCTGGTTGCTGGCGCCGTTTCGATTGCTCAGAGCGCTTTTTCAGTCGCTATCCATTCTGCGAAGAACCAGGCCGGCGGTGGTTCTCGGCATGGGTGGTTTTGTTGCCGGCCCCGGTGGGCTGGCAGCCCGCCTGCTCGGTCGCAGGCTGGTCATTCACGAACAAAACGCGGTCGCCGGTCTGACCAACCGCTCGCTCGCACGAATTGCGGATCGTGTTCTGGAAGCTTTTCCGGGGAGCTTTCCAAACCCGGAGCGCATCGGCTCCGGTGTCGAGACGGTCGGCAACCCGGTTCGCGATGAAATACTTTCGTTGCCCGAACCGGGCCAGAGAATGGCGGGGCGGAGCGGCAGCCTGCGCCTGCTGGTGCTGGGCGGCAGCCAGGGCGCGTTGCGTCTCAACACGATGGTGCCGCTGGCGCTGGCACAGATGGATCGTGGCAGGCGGCCGCAAGTCTGGCATCAGGCCGGCCCCATGACCCTGGAACGGGCAAAGGCCGCGTACCGGCCGCATGATGTC
>BFAU01000003.1 GCA_008975185.1 bacterium MnTg04
CCCGGACGGTATCTGAAATGATCCTTCTAGCAACGGCATCGTCACTCCATTTGGCTAATTTTCAAACGGTGGCTTTGGGTCGGAAGCGAACAATGAATTGGCACCAATTCGGCTATGCTGTCTAACGTTTAGATAAGCGGCGAACCGTGGCCGGCGATTTTCTTGCGCATGCAAGAAAAGTGACGGGTAGGTTTGTCCGCTTCATCGACTGGTTATAAACCAACCTCGTCCCTTAGTACCTTCACGCAATATGAGTTCAGGCTTTCTTTTTCCTTCATGGACTCAAGAGCCAAACGTTCATGAAGTGTTTCGCCTAGCCGGATATTGAAGCGACCCGAATATTTTCGTCCCGCTGTAGCTTGTGGCAACGGAGCTCCATCTGCCTCGTAAATAGCGATCCACTCATCCACGAGCGTACCAAGTTTTTCATAAACCTTGGCTTCATTTTTCCCATGAATACCACCCAAAGCCAAGCCTGGTACCCGACCAATAAAACACAGATCTTCTTCGGACCACTCGACCACTTTCAAATAATGATTACGCTTTTTCATCACCAATCAGCCCTAATGCTCGTTTAACATCTCTAATCTGGTACCGCTTCGCATCCTGGCCAGGTTTGCCACTGAGTGTGACATTGACGCCTTCCGGATGTCGAAAGTTGCGGTGACCACCTTTGCCACCTCGATTTGCGAAGCCTACGGACTCTAGGTCTCGAATCAATTCGCGAATCTTTGGGGGCATGCTAAGATAGTACCATTATGGTACCACGACGTCAAATAGTGAGCTGGCGCTAATGTTCTAAGGCTTATAACGATTTAACTCAGCAGCGCTTGAGGCTGACGTGGCGTTTACGGTAGCAAATGTCATGGCAGGGTCAAGTGACTGCTGCAGTGGCTGGTTAGACGGCATTTTTGTCCAGTTGCCAGTTAGTCCGCGTTCGGCCGAGGTTGTGGGTGTCATTGTTGTTGGCATTTTAATTACGGCTCAGTCGCCACTAAGTCAATATTTAGGTGCGTTTTCAATTCACCTCGAACTTCATTTGCCAACTTCTCCAATTCTTCGACTGGAAAATTGTCATCGGTCTGAAGACTGAGAGTTAGAATATTGCCTATCCCCGCATTCATTATCGCCAAAATAGAATCATCCTCGAAATAAAGAGCAATAAAAAACGCTTCTTGACCTTGAGTCAAAAATTTCATTGCCTCGCGATCTTTTTCAAAGACCCTGAGCTCCCATTTTTCCGATATGTCATACATAATTTCCTCTACTTCATCAACCAATAGCGGATCAAATGGTGCTTCGTAAAAAAATACTGGAACAATATATTCCGAATCGCAGGCGTTAATCGCAAGTAGCACTACTATAACGAGCAAAGAAAACTTCAACTGACAGAGCTTATTCAGGGGGATCGCTCCATTATTTATTTCTCTCCATCCATTTAATGTAGCAGTTGCGATTCAGGTCGACGGTGGAGATCGCCGTCGGAAGCGGACACCGAATTGGCACAATTCCGATTATGCCGTCTAACGATTTAACTCAGCAGCGCTTGACCCTGCCGTGGGCTTTGCGATAGCAAAGGGCACGGCAGGGTCAAGTGACTGTTGCAGTGGCTTGTTAGATGACATGTCACTCCGGCGTTTCATTTTCCAGCTCTGATAGGTAACGTTGGGCTAGTCCCCTGATGTACTCGGAAGTGTTTGGGTTTTCAGCGTATGCCCGCAACTCCTTTGTTTTTTCATCAATGTTCGCCACAAGCTGCCTCTGTGCTTCGAGAGCGTCACCTCTCTCAAGCGTGACTATCACGTCCCTATCCTTATCTACCTTTCGGGCCAAGCCCACAATCATCGCAGAAGTAGCTAACTCATAAACAAGTTGAGTTGTCTGACGGGCTCCCCAGGACAGAAGGACATTTCCACCGATAGAGAGCGTGAGGAGAACGGCTAAGACAATTTCGGTTGCTTTGAACTTCACTCCGGGCCCCTTGTTGTCATCTAACAGTTAATTCTATTGTTGCTGGTTTTGATGGTCATTCTATGTATCCGCTGGGGGTCGAGTGCCTGCGGCTGGGGAAATTCTCCAGAACCCAACCACTTGCGCGGCATTCAACAATTCTGCCTTTGTGGTATTCGATCGCGGGCTTTGTAATCCGACGTCGTCCCGAGGTCATTATTCATCATAGCAAATTCACATTGCTGTATGAAAAACCTTGCAATTCAAATATTTGGGTCTATTGGCCAGATTTGCAACTTGTTGCTATAAACCCAGTGCCATATAAATAGGAGGAATGGTAGGAACAGACGAGTCCGGGAACTGCTTGCTTGCGATCTTGCAACCTCACTGCTGGATCGCTCATGGATGATATTCGACCCGCATTGCCAAAGGATTCCAAACGCTTCGTAACCTTGTTTCGGCAGACGGTTCGCAACCGCGCCGGCGCAATCGTCAGCCCGGTCGATACCATCGCCAGCTAGGCGGGCCGCAAAAAACAGGCCCGCGGCACCGGCGTCCTCTAGTTACCCGAATCTCGCGTTATCTGAAAACGATACGCCTTTCGCCAGGGTCTTGTGAACCGGGCATCGCTCTGCCACTTCGGCAAGCCGTTTTCTTTGGGCGTCGTCGAAATCGCCGCTAATCTGCACATCACTGGTGATGTGATCGATAAATCCCTTCGCGTCGTCGTCACAGTCTTCGCAGTCCTTCGCGTGTATCCGGTCGAATTCATAGCTCGCGGTAACTTTTTTGAGCGTAATCTTTTTGTGGCGACAATACAGCGCCAAAGTAATGCAGGTGCAGGCCGCCAGGGAGCCGAGCAGCAACTCGTAGGGATTGGGGCCGGTATCCGCGCCGCCCACAGACACGGGCTCGTCCGCCCTCCAGGTGTGGCGGCCGTTCGACATTTCAACTTCAGTCCCGGATGACAGTGTGGCTGTAATTTGGGTCATGTCTTTGTCCTCATGATGGCGTTGCCGGTCGCAGCGTTGACATCTGCTAAAATCAAACCGGATCAACAGCCAACAGTATCTTTGCTCACTCATTATGAATCAAACCATTCGCCTTGATGATGGCAGCGAGGTGCCGCTGCAGCAGCTTCTCGACCAGGCGCTCCGGTTGCACCAGGCGGGGGCGCTTGATGAAGCGAAGCCGATCTACGAGAGGATATTGCAAGCCCACCCCGGCCAGTTTCACGCATTGCATTTCCTGGGCTTGATTCATCATCAGCAAGGTAGGCACCTGCGTGCCGAGGAACTGATTCTCCAGGCTTTGGCCTCCGCACCGGGCGACGCGGACGCGTTGTGCAATCTCGGTGCGGTGTATAACGCGATGCAAAAATCCGCAGAAGCCGCCGATCGTTTCCAGGAGGCGCTTGCGATCGATCCGGCATTGTCCGCCGCGTTAAACGGTCTTGGGAACGCGCGCTTCCGGCAAGGGCGTCTCGATGAGGCGCAGGCGCAGTTTGAACAGGCGCTGCGTGCTTCGCCAGGCTACCCGGAGGCGGGCACCAACCTGAGCATGGTGTTGCAGGCGCGGGGCGACCTGGAGTCGGCGGAAAAGGCGGTGCGCGATGCGTTGCAGGCTGCACCCGGGCACCCGGGTTGCCTGGCGCAACTGGGTTCTGTG
>BFAU01000004.1 GCA_008975185.1 bacterium MnTg04
TGCACCTGCGCTGCAGGCTTGGTACAAGCGTCATCTAGGCATCGATGTCCAGGAGTGGGGCGGTACCGCGTTCACCTGGGCCGACTCGGATGGCAAGCCCACTGGCGGAACGACCGTCTGGTCCGTTGGTCCGGAGGAAGGCGACCAGTTTGCTCCAAGCGAAGCCCCGTTCATGGTTAACTACCGCGTTGAAGACCTTCACGCAGTAGTCACGGCGCTCAGAGCGGAAGGCTGCAACGTTCTCGACAAGATCGATGACTCTGAGTACGGCAAGTTTGCCTGGGTCATCGATCCTGAGGGAAACAAGGTCGAGTTGTGGCAACCACCTGCCGGTCAATGAAACACGCCCCCGCTCCCTGCGGCAGTCTGCGGCCTAACTTGCCGTGTTGAGAATTCATTCATAATGATCAGCGAGGCGAATCAAGATGTATCGTGGTGAGCAACCTAACCAGCACGAGCAAGCGACCGGGAAACCGCTGAACATTTCTCGGGCAATTTTCAGCGGCGCCTGTCGCGGACGTTAGGCCGCTTTTTCTACAGTTTCCCGCCTTGACATACCGTAAATGATATGTATACTATTTATGGTATGTGGCAGGTATTTGAGCATCGCCGCGTCGTGCGGCGCATTTCCAAGCTTCCTGTCAAAATATTGAAGCGATACCAAAAATGGAAGGATATAGTATCCATCTCCGGCCCGAGCGGATTGCGACTGATTAAGGGGTTTCGGGATGAGGCTTTGAGAGCCAAATGGAAAGGCTACCGATCCTCTCGCCTGGGGGATCAGCATCGCGTCACGTACTTGATTGAAAAGCAGCATATGATTGTAAAAGTAGTTGATTTAACGGCCCATGACTATCGAAGGAAGTCTTAAATGAGCGAATATCGACGAGCCAAAACAAGCATCGAGGTTTCCCCTGGCGAATCTGTAAGGATTCTTCGCGAGTTACAGGAATTGAGCCAGAATGCTTTAGCTGACTTAACGGGGATTCCGCAGTCAACGATATCGGCGATTGAGAATGATCGTGTACGTCTCGGGGTAGAGCGAGCAAAGATTTTGGCTAGAGCATTGAGCTGCCATCCTGCCGTTATTGTTTTTCCTGGCTGGGATGTGACCGCTGAGTCGGCCGCAGCCTAACCAGACGATGAAGCGGACGAACCTACCCGTCACTTATCTGAACGTTAGGCCGCAGAGATAGGTCATAGAAATGGCAATCGCATTAGCAATATTCTCTCTAATCATTGTCCTGTTATCGGCATACGGAGTTTTCCAGCCCTCTGTCCTCACCTCGTTCGTTCGCCGTTTTATGGCAGGTTTTGGTCTTTGGGTAGCAGTAGTAGCTCGGCTGATTCTTGCTCTCTTGTTATGGTTCTCTGCGCCTTTTTCCCACACGCCGCTCACATTCCAGGTTCTCGCGATATTGGCACTCGTAGCAGCCATCGCCCTGCCAATAATTGGTGGCCAACGAATTCTCAAGCTCCTCGATTGGGTCGCGTCTTGGCAGCAACTGGCCATCCGGTTATGGTGTTTGCTAGGCGTGGGCTTCGGAGGGTTTCTGTTGTGGTCCATTTCACCAATTTGGGCAGCCGCCTAACTAGGCGTTCAAGGTGACCTCCGGGTCGCTGCGCGCCCCTGCGGCCCCTTAACTCAACGTTAGGTGTCAAATTAAAGATGGCCGTAACGATGGAGCTCTGAACAATGCCTGACCCAATGAGATTTGATCCTTCGACTCATACGATCGGACTTAGTCGCGATCTCGTAGCTTCGAAAGTCCCAGAGAGGCCGGACCCCCCGGTTCCGGTCGACGGAATGACTTTTGGCATAGCTACGATGCTCGAGAACGCCCCTCATAGTGGCGAGATGCATCCTGATGGTGACGAAGTGCTATACCTGATTTCGGGACGGGCGAACGTCGTCATCTTGGATAGCCCTGGCGTAGACGTCGAGATGAAACCAGGTGACGGCCTAGTGGTACCGAAGGGTGTATGGCATCGTGTTGATATTCTAGAGCCGTGCCAGTTCGTTTATCTAACACCCGGACCAAATAACGAGTTTAGACCGTTAGCAGATGACACCTAACCAGCGCATGCAGTTCGCGCCAGCGGCGCCGGACCGGCCTGCGGCCGGCCGCTGATGCAGGTCGTTAGGTGGCCTTAGCAATGGAGAAACCGAATCAGATGCAATGGAACCTCGGTGGATGGATAGGGGGACAGTTGGGCGGTACTGTCTGGATGCTCGTTGCCGGGCTGTTGTCATTTTCCGTCGATCCGGCGGCAGCCGTGAAGGTAATTGCGCTTTTTGCTCTGGCCAATCTAGTTGGAGTTTTGTTGTGGCGCCGAAGAGGCGGGCTCTCGCCCTATACGGGAATCCAAATTCTTCTTCCTGTGCTCGGAGTTTTTGGTTTGACTGCCGTTTTCGTGCTCGACAGAGCTGACATTTATGAAACGATACAGATTGGTGCAGCGATTTCGGCTCGCGCGACATACATTGTAATTGTTGTGACCGTGGCAGCACTCATGCTCATGTTCTACTTTCAATTCGGGCGGAGGTCAGAGAAAAAGGATGAGGCCACCTAACCAGCGGATTCAGCAGACCGTCACGGTCTTTGCACAGGCGACACCCGCGCCGGCATCTGATCCAGGACGCTATCCCGCATAGGATACCTGGGAGACCATTGATGGGGACATGGATCGCACTCATTCGCAGCATCAATGTTGGCGGAAACAACATCTTGCCGATGGCAGAACTCCGGAACGATTTCGAATCACTGAAATTCACGAACGTACGCACATACATCCAAAGCGGAAACGTTGTTTTCGATTCCACAGCCAAGACGCCTTCATTACTCGCCAGGAAAATCAGCGGTCGAATCGAAAAACGATATGGATTCCGGCCGTATATCCTCATCCTCAGCCGCGAAGACTTGCTAACTGCGATCGAATCGAATCCGTTTCCCAAAGCGGTGTCCGATCCGAAAACGCTCCATTTTTCTTTTCTCGCTGAACCCGCTGTCGATCCGGACACAAAGGCGCTTGATAATGCGAAATCGCCGACCGAGAACTACAAGCTGACGGATCGGGTCTTTTACCTCCATGCTCCAGATGGAATTGGCCGTTCCAAGCTGGCCGCGAACGCAGAAAGGTATCTTGGCGTTGTGACGACTGCTCGAAACTACCGGACTGTCGACAAACTTATGTCAATGGTAACGCAATCTGATTCCTGAAATCGCGGGATAACCAGACGATGACGGCGATGAGGTCTGTCCGTGGCCATCATTAACATATGGTACATTGCCATGGCGAGAGCATCCTGATGACGTAAATATTGGAGAAGGCGTTACCCTTGCCGAGCCAGGGTTTGTGATGTCAAACGTTCGCCTGTGCTGCGGCGAATACGCATAAGTGTCTTTGTTGCAGGAGACTCGCTAAGTGTTGTGATCGGAGGTGAGAATGGCAGGGGCAGGATGGATACGTTGCGCATCGCCGATTGTGGTTCTACTTGGCTTCACTGGCTGTGCAACCGTAGGGCCGGGGTCGGCGCACCTGGAGATTATCCGTTTGGACGGCACGACGATCGACTCCACCACCCTTACCGAGCGTATTGGGGAGCTAACCCGCGCGGCCGATGTTCATGGGTTGACCGTCACCATTTTCAACGATGCCGAGAAGGTCTACTCGCGAGCCTTCGGCTTCGCCAACCTCCCGGCGGACCAGCCGCTTCGTATCGCCACGGAGCTCTACGGGGCCTCCCTTAGCAAAGCGGTCTTCGCCGTCTTGGTAATGAAGCTCGTCGAGCAGGGCGTCATCGACCTGGACACGCCGCTTCAGAAGTACCTGGACGAGCCGCTTTGGAAGAACCAGGGCGAGTCATGGCACGAGAATCTCGGCGACCTGCGCGACGACCCGCGGTATCGGCGGATCACGGCCCGCATGAGCCTTAGCCATACCACCGGCTTCCCCAACT
>BFAU01000005.1 GCA_008975185.1 bacterium MnTg04
CACTTTCGTACCAAGTGGTCACCGGACCCTTGATCCTTCCATTGACGTAGTTCGCTTCCTTCTTCTTTGCCCCGCTCGCGTACCAACTCTTGTATAACCCTTCTTCTTTCCCGTTAACGAAGCTGACTTCGCTGGCTTTTGATCCATCTTCGTGCCAATACGTCATGATTCCCTCTTTCTTACCATTGATATAGCCGACGTCAGACGATTTCTGGTCATTCCCATGTTGCCATGCCGAAGAAGGACCCTCTTGCTTGCCCTCGGCATATGTTTCCTCGACATATTTTCGCCAACCAGTGCACCATCGTGGGCCGTCGGCCCATTTGGTCCTCAGGCCATGTCTTAGTCCATTTACAAAGTGCATTATGGTCGGGTAACTCTCGTTCGGCTTCCGGTCCCAGGTGCAGCCGGTAAATGGCTTTCCAGACTTCTTGTCGTGGTAAACGGGCAGCTTGTTCTCATAACTTTGCTTGACTTGTGTAACGTGCGCGAATGTTCCGCTTGATGGATCCGCCACGATCGGCTCCAGGCAATCCAATAGCTGCTGCGCGGTAGCATCTCCCTGCGCCGCGGCCAATCGATACCACTCAGCGGCAGTTTGGTCGTTTTTCTCGACACCCACACCAAACACGTAGCTGTCACCCAGCAATGATTGTGCATTGAGGTTGCCTTGCTCGGTCGCTTTCTTGTACCACTGAACGGCCGTAGCGTTGTTTTTCTTGACGCCTTCTCCGCGGCTGAATAAAACGCCAAAATAATATTGCCCATCGGCGTCTCCATGTTTCGCAGCCAAGCCGAACCATTTCGCCGCGTTCTTGTAATTTTTGCGCTGGATCTTATCCCGCAACGCTTTCAGTCCCGAATCACGTTGGGCAGCTCGTTTTTTCGAACTGTCCATTTTGCCCCAGGCCTGTTCAGCCTGTTCAATCGGATCCGGGGACTTTTTGCCAACTACTTTGTCCCAAATCTTATCGGCAACCCACTCAGTATCCAAAATCGACCCGCGGGATCCCTGGCGAATTGATTCACCAATGGCCTCTACCCAGATCCCTTCCTCAGAAGCGCTTCTGCCCTCGTAGTAAATCAGACCGATGTTGAATTCCGCGTTGGCGTCACCCTGTTTCGCCAGGGCACGATACTTCGCCAAGGATTCCGTTTCCGCGAGCGCCGAAAATGGCACTGCTACGAGCAATAAAGCCAGAAAAAGGTTTTTCACTATTGTTTCCCCAAAACTAAGGTCTCTTGTTTTTGTTTGTGCGACCGTTTGTACGTTTTTCGCGATTCCAGTGTTAATGTCAGAGTACTCGTTTCAACACAATCATGCGAAGTCCCCAAAAACACAGTATGTTACTGGGCGCCTGAACGCGGGCTAAACCTGGAGCGTACGTGCTTCATCGCTGACGGATACGGAAAAGCGTACATATTAGGCAAGCGGTGCCATATTCAGATATCGTGTTGGATATGTCTATTGGTAGCAACCCTTAACTGTCTCTGGGCGGGATAGGGACTAATTTTGAGTGAAAAGGGGTTTAATGCCGCCATATTCTAGGGTAATATGCGCGCTCAGCGGGTCACCCGGGCTTGAGTAGTGGGTGGTCCGGCGTTAGAAGGTGACGCCGAATATATGGGCTGCAACGTGCCCCCGCTACCAAATTGGTAGAAAGCCCCGCTGGTCGGGGCTTTTTGTTTGCGAAGGCTCACCGGCTCGATGGATTGCGGGTTTGGCGTGGATAAGCAGCAGGGCTGGACAGGATGGGCTATAGGCCCATTTTTTGTACGCGAGGCAAAAGTTTGATCAGAGAGGAATTGATAGCGCTGCTCGAGCCTACCGTGAAAGGAATAGGTTACGAGTTGATCGATATCGATCTGGAACTTGGCGGCAGAGGCTTGCTCAGATTGTTTATCGATGGCCCGGATGGCGTCGGCCTGGATGACTGCACGAAAGTCAGCCACCAGGTCAGTGCTTTGCTCGACGTGGAAGACCCGATACCGGGGCATTACACGCTCGAGGTGTCGTCGCCGGGCTTGAATCGGATTTTGCGGACTGCGGAGCATTATCGGCAGTTCACCGGCAAACGCGTCAAGGTTCGTATGGAGCGCGCCGTTGACGGACGAAAAAGGATTATTGGCCGGTTGCTGGGTCTCGATGAGGAACAGGTACTGGTTGTGATGGCAGACCATGAATACCGGCTGCCGATTGAGGATATCAAGAGGGCGCGGCTGGCGCCGGAGTTGTGAAGATATGAGTGCGGAAATGTACAAGGAAATCCTGCTTGTTGTCGATGCCGTTTCCAACGAGAAAGGCATAGACAAGGAAATTATTTTCGAGGCGATCGAAGCGGCGCTCGCCTCGGCAACGCGCAAGACTCACAAGGACGATATCGACGTTCGCGTTGCGATCGACCGCGAGACCGGTGATTACGAGACCTTCCAGCGCTGGATGGTGTTTGCGGACGACTCGACCGAGCTGGAAATACCGGATCACGAACTGCGTATGATCGATGCGGTCGACGTCGATCCGGATGCCCAGCCTGGCGAATATGTTGAAGTGCCGATGGAGTCCGTCGATTTCGGGCGTATTGGCGCCCAGACCGCCAAACAGGTCATCGTCCAGAAAGTCCGCGAGGCGGAACGCAAACAGGTCTTTGAAGAATACCAGGACCGGATCGGCGAGCTGCTCAGCGGCATGGTCAAGCGCGTCGATCGCAATGGCGCCTATATCGACCTGGGTGGCAATGCGGAGGCGTTCATTCCACGTGAGCACCTGATTCCGCGCGAGCCCCTGCGTAACAACGAGCGGGTCAAGGGTCTGTTGCGCGAGGTTCGCGAAGAAATCCGCGGACCACAATTGTTTCTGACCCGGACGTCTTCGGAATTTTTGCTCGAAATGTTCAAACTGGAAGTGCCCGAGGTCGGACAGGGCCTGGTCGAGATCCTGGGTGCCGCACGCGATCCGGGACTGCGCGCGAAGATCGCCGTGAAAAGCAATGACAACCGGATCGACCCGGTCGGTGCCTGTGTGGGTATGCGCGGGTCCAGGGTGCAGGCAGTATCCAACGAGCTGGCTGGCGAACGAGTCGACATCATTTTGTGGAACGAGGACCCGGCGCAGTTCGTGGTCAATGCGATGTCGCCGGCCGAGGTGCTTTCCATCGTCGTCGATGAAGACAAACACAGCATGGATATATCGGTCGATACCGAAAAGCTCTCCCAGGCCATCGGCCGGGGCGGACAAAATATCCGGTTGGCCAGCGAGTTATCCGGCTGGGAACTGAATGTCATGGATGAGGCGGATGCCCAGACCAAGACGGAAGAAGAAGCGAAGGAACTGGTCACCATGTTTATGGAACAGCTCGATGTCGATGAAGATGTCGCGATCATCCTGGTCCAGGAAGGGTTTTCTTCGGTCGAAGAGATAGCCTATGTGCCTAACTCCGAATTGCTCGGTATCGAGGAATTCAACGAGACCATTGTCACCGAGTTGCGGAACCGTGCCCGGGACGTACTGCTGACCCAGGCGATTGTCAACGAAGAACGTCTGGATGAAGTTGAGCCCGCGGCTGACCTGCTGGAACTGGAGGACATGGACAAAGCGCTGGCATTTCAGCTGGCCAGCCATGGGGTCGTAACCCGTGAAGACCTGGCTGAGCAGGCGGTGCTGGATCTGGAGGACGTCGAGGGTCTGGATGGAGAGCGGGCAGCCAGGCTGATCATGGCGGCCCGGGCCCATTGGTTTGAGAACGAAGAGAGTACCTGACGCGCTGGAGCGTATTTATGTCTGATGTGACTGTTAGCCAATTTGCCGAAGTATTGAAGGTACCGGTCGAACGATTGCTGGTTCAGCTTGAGAAAGCCGGCATCGTGGTCGCGGGTGCAGATGACAATATTTCGGATGAATCGAAAATGGAATTGTTGACGTTCTTGCGCAAGAGTCACGGTCAGGATAGTGACGACGTGGCAATGGGTCCGAGAAAAATTTCATTGAAGCGCAAGTCACAT
>BFAU01000006.1 GCA_008975185.1 bacterium MnTg04
GTTCACTCACAGGCGCACCTCAATTGGGTCGCCAGAGAACTTAACGAACGACCGAGGAAAACGTTAAACTTCGAGACACCGGCAGAACGATTTGCCGCATGTGTTGCGTCGACCGGTTGAAATGGCAACCCAAAGCGGACGTTCCTGGTTAGCCAGATAAAGGTACGTTATGCGACACCTTTTTCCCCTAATACTTGTATGCTGCGTTCGTAATCGACCTAGACAGGCACACCATTGAAGCGGTCTGGCGCCACGCCGAATGACCGGCGGCCGACGAACAGCGGGTTTTCGCTGAGGACGGAGTGATGAATGCCATGCGATTGACTCTTGCGTTACTCCTGCTAAGCACGTTCGTACTCACCGCGCATAGTCATCAAGTTGATGAACAAGTCCCTAGCGCAGCCGTCGCCTGTGTATCCACCGGACAAAATGACTCGCATGTCGTAACTGACGCGGCACGCACAGACCTCGATCGGTTAGTCAGTACAGATGCTGAAGTAAGACGCAAAGCTCTGGCCGAACTGGCGCTGGAAATCTATTCTGGCACACCACAATCCGAAGGCAAATACAGCAACTACGGTGACACAATATTTCCATATCTGCTTCAGGTAATTGATGACTTGGACGATCCCTTTTCACATTACGCCGTCGAAGCGATATTTTGGTTGGGCACGTACAACCAAATTCGGGTTGAGCTAGATTCGTCTGAGCTGGATGACATTGGGAAACGGGAAGTAAATCAGCAATTGGAAGAAATCGACCATTATCCGATACCAAGCGATTATGCCCCGTTGAAAGAAGCACTCGTAAACGCACTCAGACATAGTGAGGATAATCGGGCGAGATACTGGGCTGCACAGGCATTGGTCGACGGGTTTGAGCCAGTTTCGGAGATTGAAAGGGTATTGGTCACACAATTCCCACTCGAAGAAGCCAATTGGAGGGTGCAGTCCGCCATCATGGGCAGTCTCTCTGAGATTGCAGATCGAAATGAAATAGAACGAGCGACGGAACTAACAATAATTGAAGCTCTTGCATCTCCGAATTTAAAAACTCGGGAGACAGCGGTACGGATAGTCAGAACGCATCAGTTTGATGGCGGACTAGAACGTCTGATAGAAAGTATACCTGCGGCTAGTGACGCCATAGAGCTTAGACAATTGCTTAGTTCTATCTTCTCATTCAGTAAGATTTACGACGTTCATATTGTCGAACTCGAGAAAGCAGCGGCCAACACCGATGATGAAGAGAGGAAGAAGGAGATACGGTCAACAATTGAACAAATCAGATACGCAAGCACCGATACGATACACCACTTCGGGCTTGTCGAATTGACGCAGAGTTCGATCATTCTCCATACGGCCCATCGCGGACTCAGGCCCGGCACTCCAATTGCTGTCATCGGATCGGATATTGATCTCTATGTCGCGGCCCGGGTCGATGCCAAATTGCAAAAGGTGGCCGACACATCGATTAGCTCGCATCCGGTGGTCGCGTACTACGTAGGGATGCGCGCCCACACACTGCTCCCCGAGCTTATAGAAAACGCCGTTGTTTACTTTTCACCGGACTCTCTTGCCTTTCCCGTGTCGAGCCTGGTGCATTCGAGCTGCACATCTAACGAGGGAATCCACCACACCGTCTGGTCAACAGGCGACTCAGGACGGATTCGCGTGTGGTCTGCTTACCAGCACCTAGGGTACGGGGTGGAGCCGAGTTGCTCAGACGATGATTTGGCCGAGTAAGCGTCAAAACGCTATAGTTTCGAAAACAACGCTATCGCCCCAGAGCGTCCGATGACCGCTCCTGGCCGAAAGCGGACTGTCAAAAATCGGCTTTTGCTCAAATCGAACGTCCGGTATACGCCCGAAAGCGGCCATTCAGTTGATATGATGTCGAAGGGCCGCTTTCGACCCAAAGCGGCCGTTGGGATGGTAGAGTCGTGAGGGGCCGCTAACGACGGTGACCTCAACTGATCAACGCAACACTATCATCTTAACCAGGATAGATGGAGTGATTGCAGATGAGAAAAAAGTACAGTCGAGTTGGGTTCACGGCGGCACAGAAGACGGAGTTGTGGAACCGTTGGCAAAAGGGTGAAGGCCTTAAGTCGATTGGTAGAGTGTTCGGCAAGGGCTCGTCGTCCATTTACAGTCATTTATCACCTTATGGCGGTATTCGACCGCCGCCTCGACGACGTTCTCGGCGGTCACTGACACTGTCTGAGCGCGAAGAGATCTCGAGAGGGATTGTTGCACAGTGCTCGATACGGTCGATCGCAAGATCACTTGGGCGAGCAGCCTCGACAGTGAGTCGAGAGATCAGTCGCAACGGTGGTGATAATCGGTATCGGGCAGCGGCAGCGGATAAACGAGCCTGGCGCGAGGCGTTACGGCCGAAGCCGTGTAAGCTGGCGCGACACCCATGCTTGAGGCTCGCCGTCGAGAGAAAGCTCAGACACAACTGGGCGCCGGAGCAGATCGCCGGTTGGCTGAAGCGCCGCTACCCAGACAATGAGGCGTACCACGTGTCTCACGAGACGATCTATCGCAGTTTATTCGTTCAAGCCCGCGGTGTGCTTAAGAAAGAGCTGATGAAGCATCTCCGCACGGGACGACCGATTCGTCGCTCCCGGCACGCCACCGCAAAGGCCGACCGTCGTGGGCAGATCCCCGATATGGTGCCGATCCGTGAGCGCCCGGCCTCGGTGGAGGATCGGGCGGTGCCGGGACACTGGGAAGGGGATCTCGTTGCCGGCTCCAATAACAGTTATATGGCGACCTTAGTGGAGCGGCACACGCGCTACGTGATGTTGGCGAAGATACCGAGTCGCGACACCGAGACGGTCATCAATGCGCTCATCAAGCAGGCGAACAAATTACCGCGGGAACTCTATCGATCGTTGACCTGGGACCGAGGCAAAGAGCTCACCGATCACAAACGCTTTAGTCTGGCGACAGACATCAAGGTCTACTTCTGCGATCCACAAAGCCCTTGGCAACGTGGCTCAAACGAAAACACCAATCGCTTACTCAGACAATATTTTCCGAAGCGTACGGACCTGTCAGTTCACTCACAGGCGCACCTCAATTGGGTCGCCAGAGAACTTAACGAACGACCGAGGAAAACGTTAAACTTCGAGACACCGGCAGAACGATTTGCCGCATGTGTTGCGTCGACCGGTTGAAATGGCAGTCGGTAGCGGCCGGCCACCATCATATCAGGCAAATGGCTGCTTTTGAGCACGTACCGGTCATTCAAAGTGAAGCATCTGGGCCACTGAAACGCCCTTGCCTACCGAATTCTAGTGAAGTGCTTCCAGTGCCCAGATTTGTCCGCGCCGGGGAGCCATATTTCTGAAGAGCCCTCTACCTGAGGGCTTTTTTGTTTGTTCAGATGCATACTTGATCCGCCAGATACGGAAAACCCCGGAAAACCCGGGGTCATCCGCAAATAATCCCATCCACCAACGGCACGAAAAAACAGCGCCGTCGGCGCTGTTGGCTATTCTACGTTTGCGCTGACCACAGCGGCCATTTGCATCATATCGATGGTGTCGCCTTCGTTCATGTTGCGCAGATCGGTAAGGTTGCCCGATTTGCTTGTGGAATTCGTGTTTTTAAACACCTTGAGCAATTTCGCGTCGGCTACGATAAATTTTCCGGCGTTTTCCGGTTTGCCGTTCGCAGACTTCGTTTGAAGTCCATTGGCTTTTATATAGTCCCAAAGTTTTTTTGTGATCTCAGTGCGGGGCAGCTCACTGACTCCACAAAATTCAGCCATATCGGCTTTAAGTTTAACGGGTTTCATCAGTCCTTTTGGTTCCGCCACGACAAGCTCCTTTCATGATAGAGGTAAGTAATAATATAACTATTGAATATGACAAGGCCATTATACATCACGGTTTCCGGAGCTGGAGTGTGAACTCCCTCACACTATGTCCGTAACCGGGACAGTTCCGGCGCAGGCCAGTGCCAAATCTACCGCATAAGGATGGGAAATTCTATCGCGTTGGCGTGGCCAGGCGCGAGTCGGAACGGCGGCCAGAATCGTTGCTTATCCGGGAAAGTTACGAGTTCCGGCGGCGACGGCTAAGATGAGAAGCCTGCATTGCACAAAAAAAACCCTGTCGGAGACAGGGCTTTAGAGGGATGGAATTGCGACTGATTGTTGTTGTTATTTGATTTTCCGGCGTCGAGCCAGGCCAAACCCGATCAGGCCGAGACCGAATAGCGCTATTGTTCCCGGTTCCGGTACGCTCGCATTTTTTGCATATATACTAAAATGGGAGATATCGGCACAATTGCCAACGGATTCGATTCCTGTACAAGAACCGCCATTGGCGACCCAGGCGATAAGCCAGGAACCCGCATCCGATGCTGCGTGTCCGGCCCTTCGAACAACCAAGCGGCCCAGCCAGGTGTATTGGCTGCTTTGATTACAATAACGAACGCATCGGCGGCAAACAAACTCGAATCGTAAGACCATGTGCCGGACGAAGCTGGCAAACCGCCGTCGCCCGTTATCGACAGGCCTATATCCGCACCTGAATGAACCAAAGAACCGTTCTCTTCGTCAACTTTTGATATAAACTCGAAAAGCATGCCATTAATCTCAAGACCGTCGCCAGATGGCCCCGGATCATTACCATCCAATGTACCAAAACACTCCGATGAGCCCCCTTGGTTGCCTGTCACATCAGCAGTGGAGACAATGTCAGTCAAAAGTCCGCCCGTACAATTGTAACTATCAATATTGAGCGGCACGCCAAACGCGGTTGGGCTGAGCCCGAAAAGCGCAAGCGTGACCAACAAGCCAATTACTTTTTTCAACCCGCCAACTCCAATGCAATACCTGATTTTCTTGTGCGCTTCATTCTGTCTGCTTTTTTCAAAGCAAATATTCGAATTACCAGACTAAATAAAGCAATTAACATGCCAAAATCATAACTCATTGTTTTAGTGGGGTTTTTAATTTCTTAAACCTGAGGTCTTTCTGGGAATGTAAGAAATTCCGACGACCGCAAAACAATATCAGCGCTTGCTTTGACGAGCTTTGTACACATTAGTAGGCGATTTTTCCTAACGGGTGTGGATCGAGTCAGGCAGCCAATTCAAATGAGAGCAATTATTTCTTATTTTTCAACTGCTTCAATCATAATATGAATCTATTGTCTCGATCAGGTCGAAACGAAATCGGCCTAATCCTCCCCTCGATCCTGAATTAATTCTTCGAGGTAGTTTCTGAACCCGGCGCCCAACTCAGCATGCTTGAGCGCGTACTCCACCGTTGCTTCCAGGTAACCCAGTTTGTTGCCGCAGTCGTAGCGCTTGCCGTCATAACGATAGGCGAACACCGCTTCCTCGGTCATCAGGCCGGCGATCCCATCGGTCAACTGAATTTCCCCACCCGCTCCCCTGCCGGTGGTCGCCAGATGCCTGAAGATAGCCGGCGTCAGCAGATAGCGGCCGACGACGCCGAGATTGGATGGGGCTTGGTCCGGCGCCGGCTTCTCCACGATGCGCTTGATGCGCGTTGTTTTTTCGGTGGCATCCTCAACCTCGACGATGCCGTACTGATCGGTCTGGTCCGCCGGTACCGGTTGCACGCCGATGACGCTGCCCTCGCAGCCCGAAAAGGCTTCCTTCATTTGCGCCAGGCAAGGGACTTCGGCGTCTATCAGGTCGTCCGCGAGATGCACGAAAAAGGGTTCGTCGCCGACCAGGTCGCGAGCGCACAACACGGCGTGCCCCAGCCCGAGCGGTGCGCTCTGCCGGACATAAATGCAGGTCGCGGAATCCGGAATGATATCCCTGATCGCCTGCAACAACTCAGGCTTGTTCTGCTCCTTGAGGGCCGCTTCGAGTTCATGGTCGCGGTCAAAATGGTCCTCGATCGCCCGCTTGCTGCTCCCG
>BFAU01000007.1 GCA_008975185.1 bacterium MnTg04
TCCAGGCCTGTGGCATCGGGCCGAAACGTCTTTATCGTCCGTTGTTCATGGTGGCCCTGCCGGTGGCCGCCTTGTTGACCTGGCTGTCGGTGGACCTGGATCCCTGGGCCGCAAACCAGCGTTTCAAACTGGAGCGCGCGGACCAGGCGGCCCTGGCATTCGGCAAGCTCGAGGCCGGGCAGTTCAGGACCCTGGGCAGCGGCAATACCGTGTTTTATGCCGAACGAGTCGACCAGGACGGTCAGTTGCACAATCTTTTCATACGCCGTGAAATTGACGATCGGCAGGAGATCGTCGTCGCGGAACGCGGCGTGCAGCAAGTTGACGAACACGGCTCGCAAAGCCTGGTACTTTTCGATGGCAGGCGCTATGAAGGCGTTCCGGGAGAAGCCGCATTCCGCACCATGGAGTTTTCCGAACACGGTATTCCGATCGACCCTCACGAACCCGACCTGGAGTCTGACGACCTGGAACTGATGTCGACCGCGGAATTGCTGGGCGCCACCGATATTGAGCGCCGGACCGAACTGCATTGGCGCCTGTCGCAGCCGGTGTCCGTTCTGGTGCTGACCTTGCTGGTCGTACCATTGAGCCGGACCGATCCACGCCGCGGGCGTTACGGCAAACTGGTATTCGCGGTACTGATTTACCTGATTTACTCCAACCTGATGGCCACGGCCCGGGTCATGATGGACCAGGCGGTGGTTCCGTTCTGGCTGGGTACCTGGTGGGTGCACGCGTTAGTGGTTTTGCTTGCCGTGACACTGTTCATCCAACAACGACTGCGCATGGCCTGGTCGGCGAGAAGAAAATTGCCGGCGGATCGCGAGGCGGCAGAGGAATGAGCGTTTTCGACCGTTACCTGATGAGAGCGACCTTGCAAGGATGTGGCGTGATGCTGATGGTGCTGGCCGCGCTCACTTTGTTCGTCAACTTTATCGGCCAGTCAAAATACGTCGGCAACGGCGCCTATGGCCTCGGGGATGCTTTCGTGTTCGCCTTGCTGACCCTGCCCTCGCAGATTTACCAGGCCATGCCCATCATTGCCTTGCTGGGTGCGCTGATCGGGCTGGGCGGCCTCGCCGCCCACAGCGAGTTGCATGTGATTCGTTTATCCGGCGCATCGGTCTGGCGCCTGGCCGGGTCCGTATTGATGGCGGGCGGCGTGCTGATGGTGCTGACCGGAGCCTTTGGCGAGTTCATTGCGCCACCGCTTGATCAGGCGGCGCGCCAGTTTCGCACGCTGAAGCAACATCAGAAAATCAGCATCGCCGGCTCCAACACCAGCGCCTGGATCAAGGAAGGCAACGATATTATCAGCATCGACCGGATGATGAGCGGCGGGCAGGTCGGCGGCCTGTACATTTATCGCTTCGATGATCAGCGTCGCCTGCGGTCGGTGATCCGCGCAGATGGCGCGCGTACGAATGAAGAAGGCGACTGGTTTCTGGAAAACATGCGTGAAAGCCGGTTAAGTGAACGTGGCATCTCGACGATTTCGGCGGCGATGTCCGCAAGCCCGGGATTGTTGCGACCCGATCTCCTGGAA
The DNA here is from genome assembly GCA_008975185.1 of bacterium MnTg04. Classification (GTDB taxonomy): domain Bacteria; phylum Pseudomonadota; class Gammaproteobacteria; order Steroidobacterales; family MnTg04; genus MnTg04. Next base: position 1,550 of record BFAU01000007.1, read on the forward strand.
CTGTCGGCGATCGATACCGATCATCTATCGGCTCGCGGACTCTATGAGTATTACCACTACCTGCGCAAAAACGATCTTGAAACCAGTCATTACCGGCAGGCGTTCTGGACGCGCATCGCGACCACCGCATCGGTCCCCCTGATGCTGCTGCTCGCGTTGCCGTTCGTTCTCGGTCCCATGCAACGAAGCGGCATTGGTGCGCGCCTGGTGGCCGGTATCGTCATCGGGATGAGTTATCGTTTAGGTTCGCGCAGCCTCTATTATTCGGGCGATGTTTTCGACCTGGACCCGCTGCTGGTCGGCTGGGGTCCGGTCGTGCTGCTTGCCGTGTTGGTTACCGTCGGCTTGAGCCGGGTTCACTGATCGGGGCGGTCTGCCTCCGAATCGCGGGCCATGACCAGTTCGGTTCCCGACCAGAGGTCATGCCAGGCCAGCCGGCGGTCGCTGCGCAGCATCCACCAGAAGCCGAGCCCGAGGGGCGCCCACGAGACCAGTGCAAACAATAGTCGCCGGCTGACATCGCCGATGGTCAGCGCCTGACCGTCGGAACGGATCAGCCGGATCTTCCAGGTCCGCATGCCCAGCGTCTGCCCGCGCGTCAACCAGAAAAAGGCAAAGTATCCGGCGACCACCGCGAGCAGGTAAAGCCGGTAGGCGATATTGTCGATTTCGATGGCGATGTGGGTTATCGGCATCAGCAGGGCGGTCGCCAGCATCAGCAAACCCAGCAGCAGTACGCAGTCATACAATATTGCGCCCAGCCGGCGCAGCAGACCCGGATTCGTTGCAGCGTTATGCATCGCGCCGGCAGCCCAGGTCAACGGTGGCGGGATGAACCAGCGCTTACCGCCGGTTGCCCGAGCCGTTGACAGTGAAATTCCAGCCGATCGTTAGCAGCAGCAATCCCAGCAGCCAGCTCAGGCCGCCACCACCTCCCGATGGTGGCGGGGGTGGGG
>BFAU01000008.1 GCA_008975185.1 bacterium MnTg04
CCAGCCAGCACATCCCGGCCTTCGAGGATCAAGGGTATAGCCTGCTGCTGGATCGGGGTTGCCTCAAGGTAACCCTTTTCATCGATCGCACGCAGCAATTCGGCCGACAGGCCGAGTTGATTGAATAACATGGTGTTTGTACTCCAGGATCGCCTGACACGATGGCGGCTTTTGCCGCGCGTGGTTCGGTCCAGGCTAGATTATCAGGTAGCTCCAAAACCCGCGGAATTGCTGGGCTGGAGCGAATGGCGCAGACCGATAGTGCGCCAGAACGCGGCGGACTATAACAGAAGCCTCTGTAAAATAAAGGATTTATTTCACATTGCTCTCTGGGAAAAAGGGGAGGGATCTATTTTTCCAAAGAATCGCGACCAGGTATCGATAACGATGCCAGAAAAATAAATCCGGTCCCTTTTTTTCGCGTTCCCTTTTCGTCAGTCGAGATCCGGCAAGCCCTGTAGTACCAGCAGGTAATAGCTCACGATGCCGACGATGCTCTCATTTTCGACGACCGGCGCGTGGCTGATCCCGAAATTATCAAACATTCTCGCGCAATAGCGGATATCCATGTCCGGCCGAACCATCAGTACCGGTTTGGCCATCACTTCATAGACATTAACGCGTTCCGGCGCGCGATTTTGCGCGATGACCTTCTTGGCAATATCGGAGAACAGGAGCAAACCGTACTCATCGTTTTCATCCCGCCGCTTGACGATCAGGCTGGTCGCGCCGACTTTTTTCATTATTTTCAGTGCGGAGAGCACGTCGAGCCGACCGTCAACTTCCGTCACATCCGTGCGCATGCAATCTCGTACGGAGCCCCAGTTTTGATTGGTCATAGATTTTCCTCCACGATTTCCCCGAGCTCTTCCGCCTGGTGCATCACACCCACCGCGTCTTCGACATCGATGAGCACGGCGATTCCGGTGCCCGGTTTCGCATCGAATTCGCCGACCTCGCCAATGTGTTCGAGAATATGCCGGCTAAGATGCTCCTCGACCAGCAGTAGCACAACGTCGCGCTGAGTCGCCAGGGTTAGGCCAAAAAAAGTCTTGCACTCCTTGATGCCTTCCCCGCGGGCGTTATTGATGACCGTGCATCCTGTCGCACCCGCCTCGCGCGCAGCTTCCATGATGTCATCCGTTTTTTTATCTTCAACGAAAGCAATGATGAGTTTAAAGTGCATGGTCGTTTTCCTGTTCTGGGTCTCGACCATCCGGGCCAGATTTCGAGACGCGGTTTTTCAAAACTGCAAGCTGGCCGTATGCGAGGACCGAGATTATCGGAAACAGGGCCGCAAAAGCCACCAGGCCGAAGCCGTCCAGCAACTGGCTGCGCCCCGGTATCGCCTCGGCCAGCCCGAGCCCGAGTGCGGTGACGATGGGAACCGTTACCGTGGATGTCGTGACACCACCGGAATCATACGCCAGTGGCACAATCATTTTCGGCGCCAACGCCGTTTGTACGATGACCACCAGGTATGCCGCGCCGATAAAGTAATGCAATGGCAGGCCCGTAATGATGCGAAAACAGCCGAGGCTCACCCCGACGCCGGCGCCGATCGCCACGGCGACGCGTAGACCCCACACGCCGATCGCGCCGCCCGACACGATATTCGCTTTCATCGAAACGGCGATCAACGCCGGTTCCGCAAGCGTTGTGCTGAATACGATGGCAAGCGCGAACAGATAGACCCAGTAATAATCATGCCAGACGAGGGCTGACGTTCCTTGTCCCACAACATCGCGCAGGAATTCGGGATCTGTCAGTTGCTGTGCCATCAGGCGACCCAGCGGAAACAGCGTCTTCTCCAATCCGACCAGGAACAGACCGAGCCCGACAACGACAAAAAGAAAGCCGACGGCGATCTGTTTCCGGTTCGGCATCGGCCCGCCGATCACCAGCCGCTGGAAGGCAAACAGGAATATTACGATCGGCAGCACATCGATGGCGCTGTTGGCAATGGACTCGATGCTGGAGACGATCAGTTCCATTCCACGATTATTCCGTAAACAAGTACAAACAAAATCGGTGTCAGGGAGGCGAACGCGATCAGGCCAAACCCATCGGTCATCGGGTTACGTCCTTTCAGTGAACTCGCGAGGCCGACCCCGAGCGCGGTAACCAGGGGCACGGTTACCGTGGATGTCGTCACGCCACCGAAGTCATAGGCAACGCCAACGATTTCCCTGGGCGCAATCGTCGTAAGCAGGATGACCAGGATGTATCCGCCGATAATCATGATCGGCAAGGACCAATTGGCCAATATTCGGATAACGCCCACGATCAGGGCGACACCAACGGCCAGCGCGACGGTCATCCGCAACCCCAGCGCGTAGCTGTCTTTTGATTCGGCAGACGATGCGATCGCATCCGCTCCCGCCGCGACTTCCGCTGCTTCCGCGGCAACCGCAATCAACGCCGGTTCGGCGATGGTCGTACCGAAGCCGAGTACAAAAGCAAACAGGATCAGCCAGAATACGCTGCCTTTTTTCGCCAGTGCATG
>BFAU01000009.1 GCA_008975185.1 bacterium MnTg04
CAGCCAGGGAGTCTGCATAGAAATTGCGCAGAGAGGCTAAGACAAGGAAATAGAATGATTTTTCCCGATCCAGTGGCGTTAGGCGCGATTGGCACGCGTATTGCGGTGCAGCGAAAACATTAACAACCCGCCTCGTTGCCCGTCGCAACGCACTTACGAGGGAAAATCCGTTGCCTCAAGAAAAAAAGACAGGACTGAATTTGCTGTCCTTCACCGGAAGCATTCGGATCTTGCACGCCACCTGGTTCGCCTTTTTCGTCAGCTTTTGCGTGTGGTTCAACCATGCACCGCTGATGAGTTCGATCCGCACCGCGCTTGACTTGTCCGACCAGGAAGTCAAGACGCTGCTGATCCTCAACGTCGCGCTGACCATACCAGCGCGCATCGTTATCGGCATGCTCGTCGACAAATATGGCCCGAGGATCATGTATTCGAGCCTCCTCGTCATCTCCGGTGTTCTGTGTTTCGCGTTCGCCACGGCGCACGACTTTCAGACGATGGCGCTGTTGCGATTTCTGATGGGCTTCGTTGGCGCGGGCTTTGTCATCGGCATCCGCATGATTTCCGAGTGGTTCCCGGCCAGGCAGGCCGGCTTGGCTCAGGGGATCTATGGCGGCTGGGGCAATTTCGGGGCCGCGGCGGCGGCGTTGACCTTGCCGATAATCACTCTGTGGCTCGGAGGAGACGATGGCTGGCGTTATGCGTTGGCACTGACTGGAGCGATCGCAATTGCCTATGGCGTTATCTACTATTTTTCGGTGACCGACACGCCTGAGGGCTCGACCTACTTCAAGCCCAACAAGACCGGCGCGCTGGAAGTCACAAGCAGAGGGGATTTCCTGCTTTATATCGTCATGCAGGCGCCGCTGTTCCTGGCGCTCGGTCTGTTGGTCTGGAAGCTCGGTCCGGCCAATCTGGGTCTTTTGTCTCAGGGCACCACAAGTGCGCTCTTTGCGGGGCTGGCGATCCTGTATTTTATTCAGATCTACAACATCTACCGGATCAATAAATCCATCTTCACTGAGGAAGTGCCGGAGATTCATCGCTACCGTTTCAGGCAAGTCGCGGTCCTGGATTTGGCTTATTTCGTTACCTTCGGATCGGAGCTTGCGGTTCTATCCATGCTGCCGCTGTTTTTCCTCGACACATTCGCGCTTTCACCGGTATCGGCGGGAGTGCTCGCTTCCGGCTACGCCGTCACCAATCTTTTCGCCCGTCCCTGCGGCGGGCTCTTGAGTGATAATTTCGGACGCAAGAAGACATTGATGGTTCTTCTCACCGGCGGAGCCGTTGCCTATTTCGCCATGGCGCAGATCACGCCGGCAATGTGGCTGCCGCTGGCGGTGGTCATCACGATGGTCTGTTCTACTCTCGTCCAGGCCGGAGATGGCGCGGTGTTCGCCGTTGTTCCGCTGATCAAACGCCGCCTGACCGGTCAGGTGGCCGGCATGGTCGGGGCCTATGGCAATGTCGGTGCGGTTTTTTTCCTGACCATCTTGTCCTTCACCAGCCCGCAGGTCTTCTTCATGATCATTGCCGCCGCAACGTTGGTGGTTCTCGCCATCATCTATTTCTTTCTGGAGCAACCGGAAGGCCATATGGTCGAAATCCTGGCGGACGGCACGGTGCAGATGATCGAGGTTGGGTGAGGGGAATGCGTCCGGTTTTGAACGCCGCGATATCGGGAAATCAAACCATGCCAAGCGGTCCCGCAATCACCATCGGCCAGCACTCGACGCCAGGCCGCAAGGAGCGCAACGACGATTCCTATGGCGTGCTGATTCCGGAGCCGCCGCTTCTGGAAACCAAGGGTATCGCCATGGCTATCGCCGACGGCATGAGCTCCAGCGAGGCGGCGAAAGAAGCGAGCGAAAGCTGCGTCAAGACCTTCCTCACCGACTATTACTGCACCCATGACTCCTGGACGGTGAAGACATCCGTCGCCCGTGTGCTCACCGCCGTCAACCGCTGGCTCTACGGCCAGGGCCAGACCCAATATTTGTCGGACCGGGCCATGGTCACCACCTTTTCAGGAATGGTGCTTAAGTCCGGCGCCGGCTATATTTTTCACGTTGGCGATTCACGCATCTATTTGCTGCGCGATGGAACGATCGAGCCGCTCACGATAGATCACAGAACCCATGTTTCCCGTGCGACGGAGTATCTCTCCCGAGCCTTCGGGATCGATGCCAATTTGGAGGTCGACTATCGCTCGCTGCCCGTATCGGCCGGTGATATCTTTCTTTTCACCACTGACGGCGTGCACGATTTTATTCGCGACAGCGCGATGGCGGCACATATTCAGGCCTATTCCAATGACATGGATGGCGCGGCGCGCACGATCGTTGAGGCGGCTTATGAGAATGGCAGCACCGACAACCTTACGTGCCAGATCATACGCGTGGATGACGCGGGCAAAGAGGACAGGAACACCTATTATCAACGGCTTTCCGCCTTGCCGTTTCCGCCCCCGCTGGAACCCGGCATGGTGCTCGACGGCTATAGGATC
>BFAU01000010.1 GCA_008975185.1 bacterium MnTg04
GCTCAGCCAAAGACGCAAGTGGCAATCCAATTGATTTCAAAGAAAGTGAGCCGGACTCATTGCCGTTAGACGGCGAATCTGGTTTCACGGCATCGGTCTATGACTTGGCCGATTTCTTAGAAGACGCATTTAGTTGGGGTGTGCCAATATACATCGGAGCAAATGAAAGTGGATCAGGATGTAGCACCTGGACTTGCGACGAGTGGTCCTGGACCTTCACCATGTGCTAATTGCCGTTTTTTCTTTCTATTTGCGGAAGGCTCGTTTACGGGCCTTCCTTTTTTTCGAGAAAGTATATGAATTCAAGAGCCTGCAAATATTTCTGTGTAACTGCCAGTTTCAAACGTAGTCGGCCAATCGGTCTTCAAATTCGATCATAAATCGATACAGAGGGTCTTGCGGCCGATCTTCGTGAACCAAGGGTGGGGGTACGATTGAGTCGCTTGAATACTTGCAGATGCTCTTGAACTCTTCAGGGCCGGCCAACCGGAGCCGTTTAGAATTTCCAATCGTCGACCTTGAGCGCGTCGAGGCGCGCCGCTTCGGCCTTGCGCAACTGCTCGGCTTCTTCTTCGGTGAACAATCGCGCGGCAACCGCGTTGTCGATGCGCTCCGCCAGCGAGTGCCCGCGCACCAGGTCGATACTTTGCGCTTCCTTTAGTTTCGCCTCCAGGGGCTGGATGGCGATCACCCGCTGCAGGGCGTGTTCGAGCCGGCCCAGCTGGGTGTCGATATCGTCAGTGACATACATGCCTTGCGTCAGACGCTCGCGAATCACCGATGGAATGACGATGCTCTCGGCTATACATCTCTCCAGTTCGTCCGACGGCCTGATGTAGGTCCTGCCAAAAGGAAAAATCCAGCGTTTCAACAACCAGCCAACCCAGCGGTTCGGAAAATTATCGAACACTTCGCCAAACGCCTGTTCGATCCGATGCAGGCAGTCCTGCACCGCCCATTGCGCCACCTGCAGCTCGGTCTCGTCATGTTCGTGATTGTCAAAATGCTTGAGTACCGTCGAAGCGATATACAACTGGCTGATAATATCCGCCATTCGCCCCGACAGCATTTCCCGTCGCTTGAGCTCGCCACGCAAACACATCAGCAAAATATCGGTGGTGAACGCGAACGCGGCGCTCATCCGGCTCAACTGACGGTAATAACGCCGCAAGGGTCCCAGCTTTCTCGCCGCGGGCACCAGCAGGCTACCGGTCCAGGCGTGCAAGAGGCTGCGCACCGCGTTGCTGGCGGCAAATCCCAGGTGCTTTACCAGCACCTTGTCGAAACTCATCAGGCCGGCGTGTTCGTCGGCGTTGCTTACGGCCTCGATCTCCGAGCGCAGATACGGGTGGCAACGCACGACACCTTGCCCGAAGGTCATCATGCTGCGGGTCAAAATGTTATGTCCTTCAACCGTAATTCCCAGCGATGGGAACTTGGCGTACTCGCCGATAATATTGCGCGGCCCGAGACAAACGCCGGCGCCCCCGTGTACATCCATCGCGTCGTTCATGACCTGGCGGTTACGCTCGGTCAGGTTGTACTTGACGATGGCCGCGATGACCGCCGGCTTGTGGCCTTCGTCCAGCGCGCCCAGGGTCACCGTTCGCGCCGCATCCATGGCGTAGGTATTGCCGGCAATCCGCGCCAGCGCCGCCTGCACCCCTTCGAACGTCCCGATATAGGTCTTGAACTGGTAACGCAGCCTCGCATAAGCGCCGGTCGCCCGCGTGGCCAGCTTGGCCGACCCCGTGGTCAACGCCGGCAGCGATATGGAGCGGCCATCGGACAGGCTTTCCATCAGCATGCGCCAGCCGTTGCCCGCTTGTGCGGCGCCGCCGATGATCGCGTCAATCGGTACGAACAGATCGACGCCGCGGACCGGCCCGTTATGAAAACCCATGTGCAAAGGGTCATGACGGCTGCCGATTTCGATGCCCGGCGTGTCGGCCGGAACCAGCGCTACCGTGATGCCCAGGTTTTCCCGGTCGCCGAGCAACTGATCCGGGTCGTAAAGTTTGAACGCGACCCCGATCAGCGTAGCCACCGGCGCCAGCGAGATATACCTTTTATCGAAATTCAGGCGCATACCCAGGACATTCTTTTTGCCCTGGTAGTCCTGTTTGCAGATGATGCCGCTGTCGGGAATGCTGCCGGCGTCGCTGCCGGCTTCGGGCGCGGTCAGCGCAAAGCAGGGAATGTCCTCGCCGCTGGCCAGCCGGGGCAGATAATAATTCTTCTGCTCCTCGGTTCCGTATTTGAGCAACAACTTGCCCGGGCCGACGGAATTGGGAATCATGATGGTTAGCGCGCCGGCGATACTGCGGCTGGCGACCTTCATGACGACCGCCGCGTGGCCGTATTGCGAGAACCCCTTGCCGCCATATTGGCGGGGGATCACCATGCCGAAAAAGCCGGCCTTTTTGAGCAAGTCCCACGCCGCAGCGGGCAAATCCCGGCTGCCGATATTGACATCGTAATCGTTGATCAGGGCGCACAGTTCCTCGACCGGCCCGTTCAGAAAATCGATTTCCTC
>BFAU01000011.1 GCA_008975185.1 bacterium MnTg04
ACTGGATAGACGCAAACAGGATCGCCTTGCTGGCGGGGGTGCCGGTATCGGGAGAGGAAAAAGAGCCCTGGACGATGATGCTGCAGATTGGTTACGTCAATTACGGCAAGACCAGGCCAGTTGTTGAAATGCCGAAATTTTCGCGTGCACTGCAACTGAAGCCCGGTAGTCATTCGCTGACCGTAATCCGTGAGAATGAAGCTGGGGAGCCTGAACTCAGCCTGCTGGATCTCGATAGCCTGGAGTTCTCACCACTGGCAAAAACCCTGGAGGGGAGTTATTCCAACGATTTCGTCTGGACCGAAGATCCGTTCCTGTTGATGGCCGATGACAGGATCGTTTACCGGCTCGCTGATGATGGCTGGGTTATGGTCCGTGACTTTAGCGATATGTTGCCTGGGCCCATTACCAGGCTGGCGGTCAGGCCGGACAACAAGCAGCTCGCGATGGTAGTCTGGGAAGTACCGCTGGAGAAGTGAGCGCGAACTGCGACCGGTCTTGATCAATTCTCCCGAACAGATTGAATATCGCGGTGGCTGCCATTGTGGCGCCATCCGTTTTGCCGTCAGGGCGCCGTCTGAACTCGAAATCCTCGATTGCAATTGCTCGATATGCGCGCTGACCGGTTTTCAACACCTGATCGTCCAGGCCGAGGATTTCACCTTGCTCAGCGGGAAAGAGGCGCTCTCCGAATACCGCTTTAATACCGGGACCGCCCGCCATTTGTTCTGCCGCAAGTGCGGCGTCAAGTCTTATTATGTCCCGAGATCTCATCCGGATGGTTTTAGCGTCAATTTGCGGTGTCTCGACCCGGGGCAGGTCGATGGGGTATCCCGCCTGCCATTTGACGGGGTGCACTGGGAGGATGCGATTTCCGGGGTGCAAAAAGAATAGGTGTCGTTGACTTGCGACAATTGCGATTGGCCCGAAATAATGGATAGTTGGCCATCCGTTTCGGGTTATCATCCACAGCCCCGCACCTGGAAGTCAAAATGAAAGTCTGCATTTTTCTTTTTCTGATTACACTGATTCCATCGGTGGTAGTCGCCGAGAATGCCTATGTCACCGACCAGTTCGAAGTGACCATGCGCAGCGGGCCGTCGACGCAGAACACGATATTGAGGATGCTGCCGAGTGGAACGACCGTGGAGGTTCTGGGAGCAGACCCGGAAACCGGTTACAGCAGGGTCAACACGGCTTCCGGCGCCGAGGGTTACGTATTGAGCCGTTTCCTGATGAATGAACCCGCGGCGCGTAACCAGCTTGCCGGCATGCGCCAGCAGGTGAGCAACTTGCGGCAAAGAAACCAGGAGCTCGTGGCACGCCTTGGTCAGGCGACAGCGAGCCGGGATGAGTTGCGCCAGGAGCGCGACCGGCTGGCAAAAGGCAACCAGGATAAAGATGCCGAGCTGGTGAACATACGCCGTGTTTCGGCGAATGCAATTGACCTTAACAGCCAGAACCAGGAACTACAGACTACCTTGCAGACCATGAATCATCGCTTGCAGGCGCAGACCTCGGAAATCCAGGAACTAAAGGACAGGAAAAACAGGGATTGGTTTGTCGTCGGTGCGGTAGTCCTGATAGGCGGAATATTGCTTGGCCTGCTTCTGCCAAAACTCCGCATGCGCCGACGCTCGAGCTGGAGCGATTTATAATATTTCCTCGGCTGCGGTGACGCGGCGCCCCCTCAAACCTTTGCTCCACCGAGAAACATCCAGGTTTCCACGACCGTGTCAGGGTTCAGGGACATGGACTCGATGCCTTGTTCCACCAACCAGTGCGCGAGATCCGGATGATCGGAGGGCCCCTGGCCGCAGATACCGATATATTTACCCTGTTTCAAACAGGCTTGAATCGTGATCGAGATCAGGTATTTGACTGCATCGTCTCTTTCGTCGAAGACCTCGGCCACGATTCCCGAGTCACGATCCAGGCCCAGCGTCAACTGGGTCAGGTCGTTCGAACCAATGGACATTCCGTCAAAGCTCTCGAGGTACTGTTCTGCCAGCAGGGCGTTGGTTGGCAGTTCGCACATCATGATCACTTTCAGCCCCCTGACGCCCCTCTTGAGACCGTTTTTCTCAAGCAGTTCAATAACGGCCGCGCCTTCCTTTACAGTGCGGACGAACGGCACCATGACCTGGACATTTTCCAGCCCCATTTCATCGCGAACCTTGCACAGCGCCTGGCACTCCAGTTCGAAACAGGGTTGGAAATCCGGGTCGAGGTAGCGTGAAGCCCCGCGAAACCCCAGCATTGGATTTTCTTCGTGCGGTTCGTATTGGCGGCCGCCGATCAGGTTCGCGTATTCGTTCGATTTGAAATCGGACAACCGGACGATCACCGGCTCCGGGGCAAACGCAGCGGCGATGGTCGCGATGCCTTCGGTCAGTTTGTCCACGTAAAAATCCACCGGGCCGGAGTAACCGGCAATATGCTCGGTGATGGTTTCCTGCAATATCCCGTCAAGCTTGTCGAACTCGAGCAGCGCTTTGGGGTGGATGCCGATCATTCGATTGATAATGAATTCAAGCCGCGCCAGACCGACCCC
>BFAU01000012.1 GCA_008975185.1 bacterium MnTg04
ACCGGGTATTCGTGAGCAGCATGACGAATTTCCCATGATCGCCAACGTCGACGGGAAAATGGTTGTCGGCCAGTTCGGCTCTTTCATATACGGCTTCCTCGAAGGGTTCGATGGGACGGTGGAAGAAGGAGATATTTTTCTGACCACCGATCCTTATTCATGCAATGGTGCGGTCAGCCATGCCAACGACTGGCTGCTGTTGCTGCCTATATTCAAGAATGGCCGCCTGTTGGCGTGGTCGGCGATGTTTGGTCATATGACGGATGTGGGTGGAAAAGTGCCGGGCAGTTTGCCAACTGACGCGACCAGTATTTTTGAAGAGGGAATCATCGTTCCACCGATAAAAATCTATAAGAAAGGTGAGTTGCAGGAGGATATTCTCAATCTGATCCTGCATAACTGTCGGTTGCCGCATTGGAACCTGAGTGACTTCAATGCAATCGTTGCGGCTTGCCGTACGGCGGAAAAACGCTGCCTCGAAATCGCGGACCGTTTTGGCGACGATGTTTTTTATTCGGCGATGGATGAACTGCTTGAGCGAAACCGCCGAGCGATGCGTCAGTTGATTATGAATACGGTGCCCGAGGAGAAGCAGTATTTCGAAGACTATGTCTGCGACGATGGCGTCGGTATGGGGCCGTACAAAATCGCCTGCACGATGTGGCGCGAAGGTGAGAAAGTCCATTTTGATTTCACGGGTACCGACCCACAGTCTATAGGTTCGATCAATTTCCTGCTGAACGAGGAAATGTTCAAAATGTTCTGCGGGGTCTACATGATCATGGTGTTCGATCCGCAGATCATGTTCAACGACGGCTTCTATGACCTGATGGAAGTCCATATACCGGACGGTACTTTGCTGAAGCCTCGCAAGCCGGCAGCTCTTTCTTGCCGTACCCACGCGCTCGGACGGATTTTCGACGTTTTGGGTGGATTACTGGGCCAGGGCAATCCGGATTTCCTGTGTGCTGCAGGGTTCTCTGACAGCCCCCATTTCATGTACTCGGGGTTTGACAAGAATGGCGAGTGGTATCAGCTTTACCAGATCGGCTTTGGCGGTATCCCGGGTAAACCGTTCGGTGACGGGCCGGACGGACACTCGCTATGGCCGAGCTTCACCAATGTTCCAAACGAATTTCTCGAGGCATATTTTCCCTTGCGCATCGAGATATATGAAACAGTGGCTGATTCCGGCGGCGCTGGTATTCACAGGGGTGGCAACGCTATCCGGGTCGCCTACAGATTCCTGGAACCTGGTCAGATTTCAATCCATGACGACCGTTGGTTGACTTACCCGTGGGGAGTGAATGGCGGTTTGCCGGGCAAGCGAAGTCAGAAAATTCTAAAACGTAAGGATGGTACCGAACAGATACTTCCATCGAAGTGTGATCGGATCAAAGTTGAGGTTGATGATTTGCTGCTATATGAAACATGGGGCGGAGGAGGCTGGGGCGACCCATTCAAACGCGCGGTCGAAAAGGTCGAGTTTGATGTTCGTGCCGGCTTGGTCAGCGTTGCAGGGGCTAAGCGATATGGTGTCGTCATCAGCGATCAATATGAGGTGGATGAGAAAGCCACCATCGTGTTGCGCGAGAAAATGACAGCAGACCGTGGTGACACCAGCCTGTTCGATCGCGGCGGAACGATCGAAGAGTTGAAAGAGCGATGTCTTGCAGAAACGGGTCTGGAGCCGCCGAGGAAGCCAGAGTTCCAGAAATGGGTCACTATGGGCCAAAGATGAAATCAATAGCATGTTAGTCTGCGGGTGCATTCATTGTTGGCGGTGAGCAAGGTACGTCGTGAAAGCTGCAGAAAAAGTCTATAACGATCTGCGCGCCGGAATTATCGAGGCGGTATATCCGCCGGGCGCGCGCATTACGGAGAAAGAAATTGCCGCGGCATCAGGTGTCAGCCGGACACCCGTCCGCGAGGCCATGCGAAGACTTCAAGCCGAAGGACTGCTGGAGTTTGTGCCCCACCAGGGAGCTTTTGTTAAAACATGGAGCGACTCAGACGCCGAGGAGATATTCGAACTGCGGGTGCTTCTTGAGCCCTTTGCAGCGCGCCGTGCGGCCAGCAATGCGACGGAGGATGAGATTGCACAAATGAAATCTGCCGCAGAGGCGCAGTATTCGGAAGGCCGTGACAGGGCGCATGGTTACCTGGAAAGAATCACGGATCTGAATGACCAGTTTCATAAATTGCTGTATGTGGCTTCGCGCAGCGAGCGTCTGAAATCAGTTCTCAGTGCGCTAAAAGATGCTCCCCTGGTGTTTGAGACCTTCAGAGATTACACAGACGAGGATCTTCAGCGAAGTGCCCGGCATCACCTGGAGATAGTTCGGGCAATCGAGGCGCGCGATGGTGACTGGGCAGCATCCGTTATGCGCTCGCATGTGCAGGCAGCCAGGATTACGCTGCGGTCGACGATACAATCGGATTCGCAGCCATCATTGAAACAGGCTTGATATAAAAACGCCGGCGCAAGCCGGCATTTTTATTGCTGTCAGCGGTGATCGGGCGCTAGAACGAATAAGTAAACTCGACGCCCCAACGC
>BFAU01000013.1 GCA_008975185.1 bacterium MnTg04
CATGCCTTTCAGTACGCTGGCCGGTCCGGGCATCGTCGTCACATCCGGAAAATGGCGTAGCCGCGGTCGGTGTCGACCGGCGCATTGAGGGCCGCCGAGATGGCCAGCCCGAGTACCCGCCGCGTATCGAGCGGATCGATGATGCCGTCGTCCCACAGTCTCGAACTCGCGTAATAAGGATGTCCCTGGCTTTCGTACTGGGCCGTTATCCGGTTCTTGAAGTCTGCTTCATCTTGTGCGGCCCATTTCTCGCCGCGGCGTTCCATGCCGTCGCGTTTCACGGTCGCCAGCACGCCGGCGGCCTGCTCGCCCCCCATGACTGAAATCCGCGCATTCGGCCACATCCACAGGAAGCGTCCGCCATAGGCGCGGCCACACATCGCGTAATTGCCGGCGCCAAAACTGCCGCCGATAATGACGGTGAATTTCGGTACCGCCGCACAGGCGACGGCGTTGACCATTTTCGCACCGTCCCTGGCGATACCGGCGTGTTCGTATTTCTTGCCGACCATGAACCCGGTGATGTTCTGCAAGAACACCAGCGGGATGCCCCGGCGATTGCAAAGCTGAATGAAATGCGTGCCCTTGAGAGCCGATTCGGAAAACAGGATGCCGTTGTTGGCGACGATGCCGATCGGGTAGCCATGCAAATGGGCAAAGCCGCAGACCAGCGATTTTCCATACAGGGCCTTGAATTCCTGGAATTCGGAAGCGTCCACCAGGCGGGCAATGACTTCCCGGATGTCGTACGGGTAGCGCGTATCGGTGGGGATGATGCCGTAGATTTCCTCCGCGTCGTAATATGGATCGGTAACTTCGCGGGTCTGCAGGCCATGGCATTTGACCCGGTTCAGGCTGCCGACGATGTCCCTGGCCATCGACAGGGCGTGGCCGTCGTTATCGGCAAGATAATCGGTAACTCCCGATATCCGCGCATGCACATCGCCGCCGCCGAGTTCTTCGGCATCGACTATTTCGCCGGTTGCCGCTTTGACCAGCGGCGGCCCGCCAAGAAAAATCGTGCCCTGGTTGCGCACGATGATGGCTTCGTCGGACATGGCCGGCACATAGGCGCCACCTGCGGTACAGGACCCGAGTACGACGGCGATCTGCGGTATGCCGCGGGCCGACAATTGCGCCTGGTTATAGAAAATCCGGCCAAAATGATCGCGGTCCGGGAAAACTTCGTCCTGCATGGGTAAGAAGGCGCCGCCAGAGTCCACCAGGTATACACAGGGCAAGCTGTTTTCCAGCGCGATTTCCTGGGCGCGCAAATGCTTTTTTACGGTCATCGGGTAATAGGTGCCGCCTTTGACGGTCGCGTCATTGGCCACCACGACCACTTCATGGCCGTTTACCCGGCCGATACCGGTGATCAGCCCCGCGCAGGGAGCCTGGTCGTCGTATTGCCCGTAGGCCGCCAGTTGCGACAGTTCGAGGAACGCCGAGCCTTCATCCAGCAGGGCCTCGATTCGTTGGCGGGGCAGGAGTTTGCCGCGCTCGAGGTGTTTTTCCCTGGCCCTTTCACTGCCACCGAGCGCAATTTTTTCACAGGTAGTTTGCAGATCCCCGACCTGTGCCAGCATCGCCTCCCGGTTGGCTTTGAAAACCTGGCTGCTGGTATCGATCTTGCTTTTGATGACGGGCATGGATGACGAGGGTGCCGGGTTCAGGGCAGTTCGATGGCGATAGCCGTGGCTTCGCCGCCGCCGATACACAAGGCCGCGATACCGCGTTTCAGGCCGCGATCGCGCAAGGCATGGATCAGCGTGACGATGATCCTGGCGCCGGTCGCGCCGATCGGGTGGCCCAGCGCGCATGCGCCTCCGTTGACGTTCAGTTTCTCGTGCGGGATGCCCAGTTCCTTGATCGGCGCCATCGCGACACAGGCAAACGCTTCGTTGATTTCGTAAAGATCCACATCCTCGACCTGCCAGCCGATTTTCTCGTGCAGACTCGCGATCGCACTGACCGGTGCGGTGGTAAACCATTCGGGCGCATGGGCGAAACCGTCGTGGCCGATAATGCTTGCCAGCGGTTCCAGCTTGCGCCTTTCGGCCTCGGACGCGGCCATCAGCACCAGCGCAGCGGCGCCATCGGATATCGACGATGAACTGGCCGCGGTGACGGTGCCGCCATCGCGCTTGAACGCCGGGCGCATCGTGGGAATTTTTTCCAGGTCACAGTTAAAGGGTTCTTCATCATTTTCGACGATGGTTTCGCCCTTGCGCGTCTTGACGGTCAACGGCGTGACTTCATCGCGAAAGCGTCCGGATTCCACGGCGGCCAGCGCGCGGGTCACGGATTCGATCGTGTACGCATCCTGCTCTGCTCGCGTGAAGCCATATTTGTCGACGCACATCTCCGCAAAGTGGCCCATCATGTTGCCGTCATACGGGTTTTGCAGGCCGTCGAAAAACATGTGGTCCAGCGCTTGCTGATGACCCATGCGATAGCCGGACCTGGCTCTTGGCAGCAAGTACGGGGCATTGCTCATCGATTCCATGCCGCCGGCGAGAACGATATCGGCGCTGCCCGCCAGGATCATATCGTGGGCAAGTGTCGCGGCTTTCATTCCCGAGCCGCAGACTTTGTTGATGGTCGTAC
>BFAU01000014.1 GCA_008975185.1 bacterium MnTg04
CGTCGTCTGACCGGCGCTTTCGGAGTCGGCCGACGGTTGAACGACCAGCACATTCGGCAGGGGATTGTCGGTGAGCAGTTCCAGTGCCTCGCCAAAACCGGAGCCGATGCGGAATTCCTCCAGCGCCTGATCCGCGGTAATAACGGTGACTTTCTCGATTCCGGGCCGGCCCTGCAATTCGTTCGCCAGCGTCTGCGCCCGGCGCTCGCTGACGCCCGGCTTCAGGTAAACCGACCACTCCAGCGTGCTTTCCCAGCCGCCGCTCAAGGCGCGGCCGTTTTCGACCATCAGGTGCAAACCCGCCGGCATGGAAAGCGCAATACCGATGACCGATACGGTCATCATGCTGGCGAGCGGTTGACGGCATAGTCCACCGAGCGCGCCCAGCAGGTTCTGCGCATGCCTGAGCAGGTAACCCAGCACGCGGCCCGGGATACCGATTTTACCGCCGCGCGGACTTCTAGACCGCGCCATGAAGTGACTCCGTCGCTTCGTTGTCGTCCTGCAAGCGGCCCTCGTGCAAAACGATTTGTCTTTTGCCCATACGCTGGATCAGTTCGATATTGTGGCTGGCGATCAACAAGGTGACACCGACTTCGTTAAAGCGAGCAAAAAGATTCATGATCTCGAGCGACAGTTCCGGATCCAGGTTGCCGGTCGGTTCGTCTGCGATCAACAGGTCGGGTTTGCTAACGACGGCCCTGGCGATGCCGACTCTTTGTTGCTCACCTGTGGACAGCGCCATCGGCAGCAGTTTCTCCTTGCTCAGCAGGCCGACCTGGTCGATAGCCGCCCTCACCCGTCGCGCGGTTTCCCGCCGGCCCATGCCGGCGATCACCAGCGGCAGGGCGACGTTATCGAACACGGTGCGATCCAGCAGAAGTTTGTGATCCTGGAAGGCCATGCCGATTTTTCGGCGATATGCGGGTATCCGCCGGCGGCTGACCTTGGCCGTGTTTTGCCCGTTGACGATAACCTGCCCACGGGTCGGTCTTTCGATCAGCGCCAGCAGTTTTAAAAGCGTACTCTTGCCGGCGCCCGAATGACCGGTCAGGAAAACCATCTCACCTTTTTCGATCGTAAGATTCAGCTCGGACAAGGCTTCGCTACCGCCAGGATATCGCTTGCTGACGCGCTCCAGCCGGATCATCCGCTCTCTCCCGGGCCTGCCACGAGCGTGCGGGCAAATGTTCTGGCATCGAAAGGCCCGAGATCCTCGGCGGACTCGCCGACGCCAACGAAGCGCAGCGGCAGCGACATGGTCCGGGCCAGCGCCACGATAATCCCGCCCTTGGCCGTGCCATCCAGCTTGGTGACCACGAGGCCGCTCAGCCCGATCGCCTCGTCAAACTGCCGCGCCTGCGACAGCGCGTTCTGGCCCAGGCCCGCATCGAGGACCAGCAGGGTTTCCTGCGGTGCATCCTCGTCGGCCTTGCGCATCACCCGATGGATTTTCCTTAGTTCTTCCATCAGGTGCGACTGGCTTTGCAGCCGGCCGGCCGTGTCGGCCAAAAGCACATCGATGCCACGGGCTTTCGCTGCCGCCATCGCATCAAAAATTACCGCGGCCGGGTCGGCCCCCGGCTGTTGGGCGATAACCGGCACGTTATTTCTCTCGCCCCAGACCTGGAGCTGCTCGGTCGCGGCCGCACGGAAGGTATCGCCCGCGGCCAGCATCACGCGGTAGCCATCGCCGGTCAGTAACTTGGCTAGCTTACCGATGGTCGTGGTCTTGCCCGCACCGTTGACGCCAACGACCAGGATCGTAAACAATCCCGTGCCATGCGGTATCGACAACGGTTGCTCGCAAGGCACAAGAATCTCGAACAGGCTTTCTTCCAGCGCGGCCAGCAGCGCATCCAGATCCTTCAGTTCCTTGCGCACGACGCGCCGGTTTAGCGCATCGACGACCTCACGCGTCGCATCCACGCCGACATCGGCCAGCAGCAGCCTTGTCTCCAGTTCCTCCATGACCGCCTCGTCGATCTTGCCGCCCGGAAAAAGGTCGGCAAGGTCGCGAGTCAGCCAGGAATCGCCTTTGTTAAGACGTTGCCGCACACGTTGCAGAAACCCTGTTGGATTCTGTGGTGACACATCCCTGGCTGCGTAGGATTTTCTTTTTGGCATCGGGGCAGAGTTTACTAAGCTCTGTTAATGCTAGCCAGTCGCGGGCAGGAATAAAAAAGGGCGGCCAAAAGGCCGCCCTGATCGTGGTTGTCTTTGTGTCTTATGGCTGCGTCGAAATCACCATCGGATCACTGATCAGGATGACCATGCCACCGCCGGGTAATGTTCCAGGAACGCCGGCGTGGAAGACCACGGTTTCGGTCATCATCTCGATGGTCGCGGCAAGGCTGGCCGTGGGATCGAGTTGCGAGCCATGGCTGCCCTCGGTAAATCGAACCACGCCTTGCGAGACGAAGTTCGGTCCCGGCGCCGAGATGCCCGGCAGCCCCATGACGTCGATCAGGCGCTCGGTCGCGCTGTTGGGGACGGTCGCGTCGCCGATGACCTCGATCATGTGTACCGGCTGGCCGAGTGCCCCGGCCGCGAAATTCCACGGGTCCGCCCCATCGATTGCGGTTTGCATGTCGCGGGTCGTGTTATTGAACAACGATGTGCCCGGC
>BFAU01000015.1 GCA_008975185.1 bacterium MnTg04
GAATCGGGGTCGCGATCTGCTATGACCGGCACTACCCCGAATACATGAGGGCGCTCGCCGTAGGCGGCGCCGAGCTTGTCCTGACGCCGCAAGCAGGCGCCGCGGACGAATGGCCCGACGGATTGTTCGAAGCGGAAATGCGGGTGGCGGCCTTTCAGAACGGTTTTTTCACCGCCCTGTGCAATCGTGTCGGCAAAGAACCGAGAATGGAATTCGGCGGCGAATCTTTCGTCTGCAACACGGCGGGCGTGGTTATTGCGAGGGCCGGCCGGGGCAGCGATGAAATCCTGTACGCCGACCTGGATTTTTCGGAAGCCGCTTCGTCGCACGCAAGAAAACTGTTCCTGGCCGACCGGCGGCCCGCTTTGTACCGCGACTGGATAGAGTCTTAGCCCGCGTATAACCCAGACAGCTTAGCCGTTCACTTCTTGAGCGCCAGCGTCAGGCCATCGCCGATCGGAACCAGGCTGAGGTCCACCCGGTCATCGCCCAACAGCGAGCGGTTGAATTTGCGGATCGCCTCGGTGTCCGCGTCATTCTTGTCGGGATCGATTACCGCACCGCCCCACAATACGTTGTCGACAGCGATCAGCCCGCCCGGACGAATAAGCCGCAACAGCAATTCGTAATAGGCGGCGTAGCCCTCCTTGTCGGCATCGATGAAGGCGAAATCGAAGCTCTCCTCCTGACCCTGGTCCAGGAGCATCTGCAGGGTTTCTTTCGCCGGCGCCAGGTGCAGATGTATGCACCCCCCCAGACCCGCCTGCCGCCAGTATCGTTTGGCGATACGGGTCCACTCCTCGGAGACGTCACAGGCGATAATCTCGCCGTCATCGGGTAAGGCCAGGCCGACAGCCAGGCTGCTGTAACCGGTAAAAACACCGACCTCGATATACCGCCGTGCACCGATCAGCTTCGCCAATAAGGCCATGAACTGGCCTTGTTCAGGCGCTATTTGCATGTTTTGCATGGGATCTGCCGCCGTTTCTTCGCGCAAGGCCTTTAAAATCGGGGCCTCACGGAGCGATATTTCGAGCAGGTATTCGTACAGCGGCTGGTCCAGATTAATCGTACGCTTTGACACAGTTCTCATCCCGACGAAAATCCTAATGATATCATCCGTCCATATGAATACCGCGACGGACAACCCGGGCCACGGCGACACTCTGCGACTCCTGCAGGTGACCGACCCGCATCTGAGCGCCAATATCGGTCGCGCCATGCGCGGCGTCGACACCTATCGCTCGCTGCAAGACGTCCTGGATCAGACTGCGGATCTTGGCTGGCTGCCCGACGCGATTCTCGCCACCGGCGACCTGGTTCATGACGGTACCCGGCAAGGATACGAGCATTTCCGAAAGCTGCTGGGACGATTCGCCGCCAGGAACAATGCCAGGGTATTTACCCTGCCGGGCAACCACGACGACCCGGAAACGATGCGGGAAACCTTGTCGAACGACCCATTCCAATACTGCGGCCACGCGGACCTGGCAGCGTGGAGAATGATTTTCCTCGATACCTGGCTGGCGGTAGACGCCGGCGGTCTGTTGCGCGACAGCGAACTCGAACGGCTCGATGATTTGCTGAACGAAGCAGGCGACAAACATGTACTCGTGTGCCTGCACCACCACCCGGTCGATATGGGCAGCCGGTGGCTCGACAGCGTGGGGCTACGCAATGCCGACCGGTTTCTCGAGATCATCGACCGTCATGCCAATGTGCGCAGCGTGGTCTGGGGCCATGTACACCAGGAATACGACAACATCCGCAACGGCGTGCGATACATGAGCAGCCCCTCGACCTGTGCCCAGTTCAAACCCCATAACGATGATTTTGCACTGGATGAGTTGCCGCCCGGGTTTCGCTGGCTGGAGCTGGCTGCCGATGGCTCCATCAGCACAGGTGTCGAATGGATGAAAGTCCCCGCCGCGAAAGCGACTGTCCGCTGACCAGCAGACTTCCCGCGCAAGCATCGCTTCCCATAGAATGCGTCGATGGACTCGAAAGACGAACTGGTGAGGTATTACCGCTGGCTGCGGCAGTACGGGTTGAACGATTCTCACTCCGGCAATGCTTCGATAAGAAACCAGGGCACGGTCTGGGTTACCCCCGGCGGCTGCTGCGCGGATACCTTGCTTGCCGAAGACCTGGTTCGCTGCGTCCTGGATGAAGATCCGCCGGCCGGCGCCTCACTGGACGCCCCGTTGCACTTGTCGGTTTACCGTCGCTCGCCAGCGACCACCGCGATTCTGCACAGCCATGGCCCGCATTGCATCGCGTTGACGCTGGATGGCGAGGAATTGGCGCCGAGGGATTTCGAGGGCGCCTTTTATTTCGATCAGGTGCCGCTGCTGAACATCGAATACAGCGACTACCTGGCCGAGTCGCCGGCCGCCGTTGCCGAGGCACTGAGCCAGGCAAAAGTTGCGATTGTCAAAGGACACGGGGTTTACGCGCACGGCGAAAACCTGGGCCTCGCCTATAAGTGGACATGCGCACTGGAAGCGTCGGCGAGAATCATTTACCTGGCCAGGCACAACAAGCCGGCAAGAGGCAGTTGATATGAGTACCCCGTTATCCCGGAATCGCAGCCGATTTTTGAACGCCATCGCGCTGTTCATAATTCTCATCCCGTCACTGGCGGCAGTGGCCGCCCCGGAGCAGCGGGGCCTGGTCTATGCCGTGCGATCAGACC
>BFAU01000016.1 GCA_008975185.1 bacterium MnTg04
GCTCGGAACGACTACGCTCGATACCGATATTGTCGGGGTCTTCCATTTCACTCACCTCATTATCAATTTAGCACAGTCGCGGCCGCTGGCCTGACCTCAAACCATCCAGTATGGTGGCAACAGGGCATTCAGGAAGCCAATACGACAATGCTGGACGCATCGAGAACAGGCATTTTACTGGTCAACCTCGGCACGCCGGAGGCGCCGACATTTTGGTCGGTGCGTCGCTACCTCGCGGAGTTTCTCGGCGACCCGCTGGTTATCGACACGCCTCGGTTGATCTGGCTGCCGATACTCCATGGCATTATTTTGAATGTACGCCCATGGAAAACCGCGGCCAATTACCGGCGCGTGTGGACCGATCGCGGTTCGCCGTTGCTTGCCAATTCGCGGGACCAGCAAGCCGCTTTGCAGGCTTTGCTCAGGGACGAATCAGGGGGAAAAATACCGGTCGTGCTCGGCATGCGCTATGGCAAGCCCTCGCTCGATGATGCGCTTGCCGAGCTTCGCACGATGCAGATAGAGCGTTTGCTGGTTCTGCCGCTTTATCCCCAGTTTTCCCATACGACGGCGACGACGACTTTCAAACGTATCGATGAAATCCTGCACGGTCAGGAATCTCCGCCCGAGATACGCCGGATAACCGAATACCACGATCATCCCGCCTTTATTTCGGCGCTGACCGCCAGTATTAATGAGCATTGGCAAACGGCGGGCCGGTCGGAGCACCTGCTGCTATCATTCCACGGGCTCCCGAAGCGCTATATCACGAACGGCGACCCCTACGAGGAACAATGCGAAAAAACGGCGGCGTTGCTGGCTGACGAACTGGGGCTGGATGCAAAGGACTGGACCCTGAGTTATCAGTCGCGGGTCGGCCGGGAGGAATGGCTCACGCCGTACACATCCGCAACGCTGCAAACACTCGCGCGGCGGGGCTGCCGCAACATCGACGTCGTCTGCCCGGGTTTCTCCGCCGATTGCCTGGAAACGCTGGAAGAAATCGCGCTCACGAATGCGGAATTGTACAAAAGGGCCGGCGGCGATTCGCTCATATATATACCAGCCCTGAACGTGCGGCCCGATCACATTCGCTGCATGGCGAAATTGCTGCGGGAACACGCGCAGGGTTGGCTGGGGCAGGACCGACCCGCATGATCGGTCGTTTTCTCGAAATCAGCGTGTGCACGCCAAATATCCAGGAATCACTGGAGTTCTACCAACGTCTAGGTTTTGCCCAGGCTGAGACCGGCGACGTCTGGTCTCACCGTTACGCCGTCATCACCGACGGGCGGCTTTTCCTCGGCCTGCACGAATACGAATTCGCTTCCCCCTCGCTGACCTATGTACGCCCCGATCTGTCCGCCCACCTGGAGGCGCTCCTGGCCCACGGCGTCCATTTCGAATTCGAGAAAACGGGTGACGAGCAGTTCAACGAGGTTGGTTTTCTCGACCCGGATGGCCAGATGGTCACGTTGCTCGAAGCACGAACATTTTCTCCGCGGCCGGTGACTGCGGCCGAAGAAAGCCGGTGCGGCCATTTTTCCGAGTACACCATTCCCAGCCGGAATATCGAAGCCGCGATCGCGTTCTGGGAGCCGCTGGGTTTCGTAACGACCCGTCGCGAGGACCAACCGTTTCCATCGGCGACGCTGACCAGCGACCTGATCAACCTCGGTTTTTACCGGCTACCCGAACTCAGGACGCCGGCGCTGAGCTTCGTCGAGCCCGATATGGCCGAACGGATCGCCAACCTCGAATCCGATGGCCTCGACGTGAACCGGGATGTGCCGGGCCGCGAAGCTGGGGACAAAAACGCCGTCCTGCGGTCGCCGGAAGGCCTGGTGCTGCAGTTATTGACCGGCGATCACTGAATTGGCAGCGCCAGCATCAGCTTTCTCCGCGCAGTTGCTCGAGGATCGCCTGATTTTCCAGCGTCGAAATATCCTCGGTAATCTCTTCGCCTTTCGCGATCGTCCGCAACAGGCGGCGCATGATTTTCCCCGATCGCGTCTTTGGCAAATTATCGGCAAAGCGGATATCGTCGGGCCGCGCAATCGAGCCGATTTCCTTACCGACCCAGTCACGTAATTCCCTGGCCAGATTCAGCGCTTCATCGCCGACCGGCCGTTCCCCCTGCAACACGACATAGGCGAAGATCGACTCGCCCTTGACGTCGTGCGGGCGACCCACCACAGCCGCCTCGACCACGCGCTCGTGAGCGACCAGCGCCGACTCGACTTCCATCGTGCCGAGCCGATGACCGGCCACGTTGAGCACGTCATCGATGCGCCCCATGATCCAGAAATAACCATCCTTGTCGCGGCGCGCGCTGTCACCGGCGACATAAAAACGCCGGTCGAATTTATCCCAGTAGGTCTCGAGATAACGCTGGTTGTCACCATAGATGGTCCTGAGCATCCCCGGCCAGGGCTTGCGAATCACCAGGAAACCGCCCTTGTCCGGGTCGGTCACGGATTTGCCGTCATCGTCGACGATATCGGCGAAGATTCCGGGCAGCGGCAGCGTGCATGAACCGGGTTTGGTCACGGTCACCCCGGGTAGCGGTGTAATCATGATTGCGCCGGTCTCCGTCTGCCACCAGGTGTCGACGATCGGACAGTTCTCATTGCCGATCGCGCGGCGATACCACATCCAGGCTTCCGGGTTGATCGGCTCACCCACCGTCCCCAGCAGCCTGATACGGGACAAGTCGTATCCGGCGGGGACATCGTCGCCGAATTTCATCAGTGCGCGTATCGCCGTCGGCGCCGTATAAAAAACCGTTACCG
>BFAU01000017.1 GCA_008975185.1 bacterium MnTg04
CTGACCATTGCCAAGGGTCTGGATGCCGACGGCCATACGCCCGCGGATATCATGCAGGCTGTATTTGGCGGCCAGCGACAATTCGGCGTCCTCTACGGGCCGATGATCGCTGAGAACCTGCTCGCCGGTCTGCCCGGTTTTGCCACGGTTGCTTCGCAATCCGAGTCGGTTATTTCGCTGGTTCTCGATCTGTTTGCCGGCAGTCATCTGCACGTATCGGGCAGCCGCGATGTAGTCGGCGCATCGTGGGCGGTCATTCTCAAGAATGTCTATGTCCCGCTGGTCGGCGCGGCAGACGAACTGGGCCTGGGGGACAACATTCGCGGTTTCTTGCTGGCCGCGGCGTTGAACGAACTGGCGCGGATCGTGCAGAAATTCGGCGGCGAGTCCAGGACCGTATATGGCCTGCCCGGCGCCGGCGACCTGATCACGACGGCGACCAGTTCGGGCTCCCACCATCGCAACGCCGGCATGCAACTGGCCGCCGGTCAGACCGATGAGTTGCTGGCAAGCGGCACCAACATTCGCGGCGAGGGGTTCCACGCGCTGAATATGCTGGAAAAACACAAGTTGATCGAGTTCGATGACTTTCCGGTAGTCAGCGCCATGCGCGATTTGCTCGACAAACCAAAAAACGCACGGGCAATCATCCTGCAGCTGTGCGAGAACGCCTCGCTGCTGCAATGAAGCTCGACCCCAGAAACCTGGTGGCGCACCGCGGGTGGCCGTCGCGCTATCCGGAAAATACGCTGGCCGGGTTTTGCGCGGCCATAGACGCCGGTGCAGGCCATCTCGAGTTCGATGTGCAGTTGACCCGCGACCAGGTTCCGATGGTGATTCACGATCAAACCACTCGGCGCACCGGGACGAGTGACGAGGATCTGTTTGAGCTGGGTGTGGATGAAGTTCGCAATCTGTCTGTCGGCGAACCCAAACGATTTGGCGATCGCTTCGCCGATTCCATGGTCCCGTCCCTGGCGGAGGTCGTCGCCATGCTGGATTCTTTTGCGGGCCAGGTTTTTGTCGAAATCAAACGAGCCAGCATTTTGCGGTTTGGCAAAGACCGCTGTATCGATGCGATCTTGCCGCTGGCCGATCAGCTGGGTACTCGCGGCGTGATTATTTCCTTCGACCCGGAGGCAGTATCGATGGCGAAAACCCGAGGCGCCAAACAAACCGGCTGGGTCATAAGCGCATTCAATGCACAAACTCTGGGTGCTGCAACCGATCTGCAGCCCGACTACCTGTTTGTAAAACACTCAAGGATGGTTCAGCAAAAATTACCCTCGAGGGTAAAATGGCACTGGGTCGTTTATGACGTCAAGACACGACAACAGGCAATGGAATTATTCGATCGTGGCGTAGACCTGGTGGAAACGAATTTCATCGGGGAATTCCTGGCAAACGACGATCAAGACAGTGACCAGCGACCTTAACGACCGCCGGTGGACGTTGGTACTCGATCAAGGTGGACATGCGACCCGTGCGCTGGTATTCGATGAAAACGGAAATACGGCCGCTGAGCACGAAGTCGAGATCGGCACCAGCCATCCATCGCCCGGCAGAGTCGAGCACGACGCGGGCAAGCTGGTCGCATCCGTTGCCGAGTGCCTCGATCGGCTTGCTGCTCAATTGGGCACGAAGACGGCAAAGGTCCGCAGCGCGGCCTTATGCACGCAGCGCTCCAGTATCGCTTGCTGGTCGAAAAAGACGGGCGACCCGCTCTCGCCCGTTATCTCCTGGCAGGACACGCGGGCCGCGGAAAGCCTGGAAGGTCTTTCACTAAGTAAGCCGGACGTGGCGGAAATCACCGGCCTGCCCTGCTCGCCTCATTATGGCGCGAGCAAGCTGCGCTGGTGTCTCGAGCATCTCGCCGAGGTGCAATCGGCCAGGCAGGAAAACGACCTGGCCATCGGCCCGCTCGCCAGCTTCATCTTGTTCAGCCTGAGCCGGGGAGAGGTCTTCGCCGTGGATCCATGCAATGCCTCGCGCACATTGCTATGGGATATCCGCACCGGCAAATGGTCATCGCGGTTACTCGACGCTTTTGGCATCGACGAGTCGTTGCTGCCGGTAATCATGCCCAACCGTCACGCCTGGTGTGATCTTCGGCTCGGCGACACATCGGTGCCGTTGACCGTGGTAACCGGCGATCAATCGGCGGTGCCGTTCGCCTTCGCCGACAACCCGATAGACCAACTCTTTCTCAACGTGGGGACCGGGGCATTCCTGCAACGACCGGTGGCGCAGTACCTGGTCTGCGAGGGATTGCTGCGCAGCGTCTTGTTACAAGATGAACACGAGTCGATGTTCGCGATCGAAGGCACGATCAACGGCGCCGGCGCCGCGCTGAGCTGGTTTGCCGAGTCACAACAGATCGGCGAGGACGAACTGTTCGCCCAACTCCCGAAGTGGCTGGCGAATTTTACCGATCCTCCGTTATTCGTGAATGCGATCGGCGGCCTGGCGGCTCCATTCTGGGTCGTCGATGCCGAATCCGGGTTTATCGGCGACGGCGATATCGGTGAACAAGCGGTTGCCGTCACCGAGAGTATTGCATTCCTGATCATGGCCAATTTTCAGGCTATGGAAAGTTGCATGCCCGGTGTAAAAAATATTATCGCCAGCGGCGGGCTGGCAGGACTCGATGGTTTGTTGCAGCGGGTTGCCGATCTTTGCAATGTGCCGGTGCGGCGATCGACGAACCTGCAGGCGACTGCCTATGGCGGCGCCCGTCTCGCCAACCCGGCATTGCCGGTGCTAACGGTGGATGACGAGTTTGTTCCGGTTCCCGATAATGCGATCGCGATCAATGATCGCTACGGGGAATGGCGCAAACATCTGCAG
>BFAU01000018.1 GCA_008975185.1 bacterium MnTg04
GTAGGAAACGGAAACGGAACAAGGGCTGGCGCGGGCATGGCAGTTGTTTGGCGAAGGGAGCCGGGCCAAGGCGGACGAAGTAGCCAGCATAATTCTCGAGCGTAACCCCGATGAGCACAGAGCATTGCATATGCTGGCGCGCATCGCCTATACGGACGGCCGTATGGCCGACGCTGCCGATTATCTCCGGCGAGCACAAACGCTGGCTCCGGACACCGCGCAATACCATGCGGAGTTGTCAGAAGTCCTGCACTCTCTACAATGGCAGGAAGAAAGTGCGGCCGAGCTTTACAAAGCCATCGATCTCGGGCTGGACAACGAGCAGATTTATACTCAACTCGGCGCCGCGCTGTCGAACATGGGTGATTTTGAGAAAGCGCAGGAGGCATTTCTGCGCGCAGTGGATAATCCGGAGACTCTGGGCTCGGCATATTACGGTATTTCGATGATTTCCGGATTCGAGCAGCAACAGGGGCTGGTTGAAAAAATGCAGGCAGCCCTGAATCGCGCAGACCTTCCCGACCGGGAATTGGGAAATCTGCATTTTGCCCTGGGACGCGCCTGCAACAACAGCAAGGATTATGACCAGGCGTTCCACCATTACACACAAGCCAATCTCAAGCGCCGCCAGGGCATGCCGTTCACGCTCGAAACCGAGCGCATCAACACCAGGAGAATCATCGAATCCTTCACCCTGGAGTTGTTTGAAAAATTCGAAGGTTGCGGCAATCCATCCGAGTTGCCGGTTTTTATAATCGGGATGCCGCGCTCCGGGACAACTTTGGTTGAGCAGATAATCGCCAGCCACCCGCAGGTTCATGGCGCCGGCGAACTGAACGACCTGTGGCGCACGATCGAGCAAGTCACCAGCTTTTTGCCGCCCGGCGCGCAATTGCCGGAAAACATCGACCAGGTCAAACCGGAAGCATGGGAGTTTATCGGCACCCAGTACGTCAATACGATTACCCAGCGATCGTGGGATGCATTACGGATAAGCGACAAGCTGCCGTTCAATTATACGCTGGCCGGAATCATTCAGCTGATGCTGCCAAATGCGAGGATTATTCACTGCCGGCGAAACCCGCTCGATACGTGCGTTTCCTGTTTTACGACATCGTTCGGCAGCGACCGGGGCTTTACCCGGGACCTGCATGAACTCGGCGGCACCTATCGAACCTACCAGGACTTGATGGCGCACTGGCACAAGGTCATGCCGGGGCGGATCCTGGATGTCGTTTACGAGGAACTGGTTGAGAATACCGAGGAACAGGCCCGGAAATTGATAGAACACCTCGGTTTGGCATGGGACGATGCCTGTCTTGAGTTTTACAAGAACAAACGCCGCGTCAGCACCTCGAGCCTGGTACAAGTCCGCCAACCCGTGTACAAGACATCGGTGGGACGTTGGCGCCGTTATGAGAAACATCTCGCACCGCTGATAAGCGCAATCGAAGAGGATTATTGACCCGGATCATCCGGTGATCGATTGCGATTCCTGATTATCCGGCCACGACACTTTACAGGGCGATGCCATGAAAATCGGATACCTTTTCTCAGTCCCGCTGGTGGAATTCAGAATGGATGACCACGAGGACTTGTGCGAACGACTAAGCACCTTGTTCCTGAAAAAAGCGGAAGAAGACCATGAAGTCCGTAATAAAATCAGACGCGATACCCAGTTCGGCGATCTGTTTGAAAGCCGGTTCGATCTTTTCCATTGGCAGGAGGAGCCGGTAAAGGAACTCGCCGCATTTTGCCATCGCGCGCTGGCCAGCGTAATTTTTGAACTATCCGATTATTCGGAGGATGAATTTTCGAAACTGGTTTTCGATTATCACGCCTGGTTTCACATTACTAAACATGGTGGTTTCCAGGCCTTGCACCACCACCAGAATGCGAGCTGGTCAGGAATCCTTTGCATAGACCCCGGCGACTCGCCGGCTGAGTTTCCGCACAGCGGTGCGGTGCGCTTTCATGATACACGAGGCCTCGCGGATCAGTACCGCGATGCCGGCAACACTCGCCTGAAATTACCGACCCGGTTTGGCGGATACCAGATCGATCACGAAGCTGGCCGCCTGCTGATTTTCCCTTCCTACGTCGATCATGAAATCTTCACTTACATGGGGAAGCGAGAGCGCATCGTCGTGGCCTTCAATTGCATGGTTAAAGAAAGCTAGCCTGCGGGTTTCACCCGGGATGAAACAACCATCGAACTACCCCGCTCATGGATAGGCTGGCGCAACTACCAGTATCAGTTGCAGCGGCTGCGGGAAAATATTGCAACCAGCTGGTTAATCCTGGTTCGGGAACAACTCAAGTAACACGCCCAGGTGATTTTCATACCGGCGCCAGCGTTCCACTGAGTGTTGGTAAACCGGCTGCCTGACCTGCCAGCGACTCAAGGTCGATACCGCCCGCCGGTTACTCGTGTAATCCAGGCATGCAGGGTCCCATTCCAGGTCCAGCCACTCGACCATTATGCGCACCTGGCCTTCCAGGTCCGACGTCAGTTCTTCGTAGTCCACCGTCAGCAACCGGTCGCTGCCCAGGTCCATCCAGTGATCCATAAGGAGTTGATAACACTGATAATAACTGCCGATATCCTCAAGCCGATTGGCATAGAGGTTGGCGGTCGCGAAATCCTGAAAATATATCGACAGACAAGTATCGACGGCATTCCGGCGACAGTGGATGATTTTCGCTTTTGGAAACAGCAACCGAATAAAACCGATGTGCAGAAAATTGGCCGGGTATTTGTCGGTGATATGCCGGATATTGCCGCCACGCTCTCTCAGTTTCTTCAAGTAATCCTCGGCGGCGGCCTCCAGGGCCGGTGCGTCGAGCGTGGATACCAAATCGGGGTACAAAGCGACCCGGGTTC
>BFAU01000019.1 GCA_008975185.1 bacterium MnTg04
TTGATGATGGCGGTCAATTTGAGAAAGCCACTGCCGGGCCTGATCCATCATTCCGACAGAGGCAGCCAGTACGCCAGTCATGACTATCAGAAATTACTCAAGCAGCACGGCATGATCTGCAGCATGAGTCGCAAAGGCAACTGTTGGGATAACGCCCCGGTGGAGCGCTTCTTCAGCAGCCTGAAACGGGAATGGACTGGTGATCGCTGGTACCGAACCCGGCAAGAAGCGATTGCTGATGTGCGAGAATATGTGGCAGTGTATTACAACTCCAAGCGTCTGCAGTCGACGCTCGGCTACATGACACCAATGAATTACGAAAAGCGCCTTAACAAAGTGTCCGGAATTTGTTGACCACTACATTCGCCAAAAGTGTCGCAAAAAGGACACAGCTTTTCCGTAATCCAGGCAGGGTTTAGAATGATGTATGGCTTGCATGGCTCTCAGTGGAATGAAAGACCGGTACGTACACGGCAGCTCTGAAAAAGAGCAGCGCCGCCTGGCCTTGATGAACAAGCTCATCAACCAGGCCTGTCTGCGCGCGCTTGATCCCGGTGGCGAAGAATTCGTGCTCGATGTCGGTTGTGGAACGGGGGAATTCACCCGTGCGATCGCCAGGTGCCTGCCGGGCAGTTCCAAGGTTATCGCCATCGAACGGGACCCGGCACAACTGGCTACGGCGGTCGATCGTGCGCTGGCAGACCAAGAGGCTGATCTGGTCGATTTTCGTGTCGGCGAAGCCGCATTTTTGCCATTGCGGCAAAATGAAATGGGTCGTTTCGACCTAGCGCATACGCGCTTTCTCCTGGAGCATGTGAACAATCCGCTGAGCGTCGTGGAAACAATGTTTGAGGCGGTACGCAAAGGTGGCCGTATCGTACTGGCCGACGACGATCACGACACATTACGTCTGTGGCCCGAGCCGCCTGGCGTCATGGATGCCTGGCGGGCCTATTTTGAAACTTACCGGAAAAATGGCAACGACCCGTTTGTCGGGCGGAAGTTGGTCCAGTTGCTGCACCAGGTCGGCGCCGAGCCGCAAAAAAACACGCTGGTGTTTTATGGCGGCTGCGCAGGCATGCGGGAGTTCAAAGGCATCGTGCATAATTTATATGAGGTACTGGGCGGTGCGGCCGAGGAAGTGATCCAGGCCGGGCTAATGAGCGAAAAGAAATACATCGATGCGTTGTATGCGCTGCGAGATTTTTCGCGACGGCCGGATGCAGCGCTTTGGTATGGCATCAGCTGGGCCGAGGGCATGAAGCCCAGGTACAAATAATCAAAACGATTCAGTTGGTTTTTCCGGTAACAAAAAGCATGGTTTGCGGGTCTTATGGGTGAAGCCGTCGATGTCGTCCGTCCAGGCGCGCACGGCCGAATCAATTTCTTATATGATTGTCAGGCGATTGTTCGGACCTGACCGCCGGGAGCCCCGATGAACCAGACAATGAAACCGATCGTGACGGCAGCTTTGCTCGTGCTGGTCATGTTGCCGGTGTTGCCTGTGCTTGCGCAACGCCATTACGACACCGATATTCTCAAAGAAACCTTTGCTTTCGATGACAGCACCCCCCGCAGCGTGGATTTCGACAAGCTGGTCCAGGCATGCCCGGTTCGCGACTGCATCCGCTCGATCGACAACCCCAGGTTCGTAAGATCGAACCAGGCCAGCTTCCTGAACGCTGACGACCTAATACTCGGCGTGGTTATCGGCGGCGATGCCCGCGCCTACCCGGCGAAAATTCTGGACCATCATGAAATCGTCAACGATACGGTCGGCGGCAAGCCGATCGCCATTACCTACTGCCCCTTGTGCGGTTCAGGCGTGGCGGTCAGCCGTGTAATCGGGGGTGTCGTAACAGAGTTCGGCGTTTCGGGCGTCCTTTATAACAGTGACCTGGTTTTGTACGATCGGGCCAGCAACACGCTTTGGAGCCAGATCGAAGGCGCGGGCGTGGCCGGGCCCAATACCGGTAAAAAACTGGAAACCCTGCCGGTCACGATGACGCGCTGGTCGCGCTGGCAAAAAAAACATCCTGCCGGCAAAGTATTATCGACCGATACCGGGTTCGATGAAGACTATTCGGTGGACCGTTTCGCTGAGTATCGAGCGGGGACGAGGATTTACCTGCCGGTTTCTGACGAGGATGACCGCGTGCATCCAAAAACCGCCGTATTCGGCACCAGCATTGGCGGCAAGCCGGTCGCAGTCAGCGAGGCTGCATTCGAAAACACCAGCCGGATAGATGTCAGTATGGCGGGCCGGGATCTGACGCTGTCGATGGCGGAAGACGGCACGGTGACGATCAGCGATCGCGACAGTCATGAGAAATGGAGCACGGGCCGGCTTTTCTGGTTCGCCTGGTACACCTTCAATCCATCGACCGAGCTGGTGCAACAGCCGGCCATGTAATGGAAACACCGCGCCCATAGCTCAATTCTGCTAGCTTTGGCGCCACACAAGCATATGGCGATAACGATGGGCGATGGCTTTTTCGAAGAACTAAAACGGCGCAACGTATTGCGCGTCGCCTTCGTCTACCTGGTCGCCGCCTGGCTGATTCTCCAGGTTGCCGACCTGATCGTACCGATACTCGGGGTGCCTGAATGGTCATCCAAACTGATTTTTCTGCAGAATCCTATCAAGTGCTGAAAGAGTCGCTGACGAAATATCCTTTCGATCCGGAGACCGGCAATGTCAGTCTCGGTACGGAAAGTGCGCTCTGGCTGATACTGGCGGCGCGCGCCGTCGGTGACGCTGAACTGGCAGACAGTTTGCTCGCTAAAGTCGGCATACAGATTAGCAATGCCGTTGAGCAGCACTACTATGTCCTGAGTTTTCAGGCGACTCGCGCTGCCTATTATGCGCTGGCCGGTGAACGTATCAGGGCCTTGTATACGCTGCAGCAGGCGGCTGAGAATGGCTTTGCGGACGCAGCTGAA
>BFAU01000020.1 GCA_008975185.1 bacterium MnTg04
TAACCTCGGCCAGTCCCCGCATTTCGGCCAGCCTGACTGCCAACTCATCGCCGGAGACGTCGTCGCTGGCGCCTTGTGATTCTGCACGTTGACCAGTTCGTTCGCTGCCCGCGGCGGCCGATCTCGTCTCGGAATCGGCCGATTCATCGTCTTGGGATTGCCTGGCCGCCTCGGCCAGCGCACCGCTGGCTTTTTCTATTTGCCGGGCGGCTTCGCTCAGCGCCTCGCCAACCGCTTTCTTTAGCGCCTCCTGGTATTCCGGACTGCCGATATCCCCGGGCAGACCGCCGCTGGCGTCATCCATCTGGTCGTTGTCGGCGCCGGTCGCGCTGCTTATCCCGCTGGCCGCCATTTGCGAAGCGGCGATCATGTCTATCAGGCCCTGCAAAGCCTGGCGAGCGCCATCCGTCGCCTCGGTGGCCGCCTGTAAATTCTCCTTACCGCTCGCTGCGTCCTCGGTTGTCGAATCCTTCCCGCTGGCGCCGGTTTGCCCTGCCGCAACCCGGGCTGCATCGGCAGACTGCGCGCCAGCTTCGGCGGTTTCGCCGCTGCTTCGTTGTTGGCCTGAACTGGCATCCTGGTCGCCTCGATCCGGCGCGTTGGCCGCTACATTGCTGGCTGCCGCTTCCGCCCCGGCTTCTCCGCCGGTATCGTCGCTGTCGCCGACGGCGTTATTCGATCCGGAGGAACTGCTTTGGCCTGTGGCTGCCTGGCTTTCGCTGGCGGATGCGTCGCCTGCCGCCTCAGACTCACTGGATTCTTTTTGCTCCTGTTCCTCGGCCGCTTCTGCGACCGCTGCAGACGCCTCTGCCAGCGCCTCGTTCGCGGCCTCAATCGTCTGCTCCGCTACCTGCATCGCTTCGTCGCCGGATTGTGCCTTCGTTTCATCGCCCGCTGAGCCGGGATCATCGGATGCAGCGCTGCTGGCCGCAGACTCGCTTGCATCACTGGAGCTTGCATCCGCCTGTGCCGGACTTTCCCCGCCCTGGGAGGAGGTTGAGCTGGCACTTTGTTCGGTTGCACCACCACCGGCCTCGGCACCGGACTGAGAGTCCATCGCAGATTCACTGGCGCTGGCCGCTTGAGCGTCCGCACTGGAGGCGTCCGCATCGCTACCGCCTTGTTCGGCTGATGAACTGGCCGAAGCCTCGCTCGATGAGCTTTCCTGGCCTTGCGCCTGGGACTGGCTCTGGCTTGGCGATGGCAGCTGCGACTGCGACTGACTCTGGCTCTGCGACTGCGACTGCGACTGCGACTGAGACTGAGATTGAGACTGGCTTTTCGATTGCGACTGACTTTTCGATTGAGATTGTTGCTGCGTCGTCGCGCAACCGGTCAAAATAAATCCGGCAATTACCGGTATCCAGATTCTGCTTAAGCGTTTGCTGTTCATAGTGAGCCTGCCTGTGGCTTGCAAAAAGCCAAATCATCTGTTTCCGCGATTGCCCGCGGCCCCAAGGATACTCGTCCGCTTCCCCTGGCCACAAGGACGCTTTCGTGGCCAGTAAGCTACACTCCCTTGATTAGACTGGATTAGCGATTAAAGTTCTCCAACAACTGGCGGAACTATTGAGGGTTCCGCGGTTCGTAATTGAACGAAAGCCGCGGGAAAAGGACGCTGCGTGGAGCTGTGTTTGAGTTTGCTTTAAAAGAAGCCAATAACTTTATGAAAATAAAGCATTTATTTTCTTCGGCCTTTTTCCGGCCTGGACTTCTCGCCCTCTCAGCCGCATTCCTTGCCGGCTGCGTCAATACCATCACGGTTAGCGGGCGTTTCCCGGCCCCGCTGGGCGAAAGGGTCCCGCTGATCGTCGGATTGTATTTTGCCCCGGAATTCGAAAGCTACACACCCGAAGAAGTGCTCTACCAGAGAAGCGACTGGAAAGTGTACCTGGGCACAGCCAGCGTGCAAATGTTCAGCCAGGTTTTTGTCAATTTAAGTAAACAGGTCGTCGTTTTGAAGGACAAGCCGAGCGCTGGCGCAACGATTGAGGATGTCGACCTGGTCGTCGTGCCTTCGTTCGTCGATTTCGGTCTGCTCGATCCCTCGGTAACACCCCTGGAATTTTTCTCCCTTTCGTTCAAGTACAAGATCGACGTTTTTTCGCCCGAGGGAGACCTGGTCGCTGACTGGATCATCAATGCGTACGGCAAAGCGCCCGAGTACGCGTTGAACAAGAAGGAATCGGTCAAAGAGGCGCTGATGGTCGCGTTACGCGATGCGGCAGCGAGCCTGACACTTGATTTTCCACGGCAGCCCGGTGTAACCAGATATATTGACAGGGCATCGGGTTCCATTGCGCAAACCCGGCAAGAGGCAAATCCTGAGTAACTACGCGAAAAAAACCTTCCATTCGCGACCTGTCATTTTGGCGGGACTGTGTTCATGCGTTGCCATGCTGAGCGCCTGCGTGAGTTCCCAGATCGAGGAATTTCGCCATGATGCCGATAACCAACCCATCGAGGCCATCCAGGAATTTGAATCGGTAGTCGTCTTGACCCGGCGAACACATACGGCCCAGGAAACCGAAAAGTCTTTTACCGAATGCGTCTCGAAAAAACTTCAATCGGGCAAGAGGCCGTTTCGCATAACCCAACAGGCGAAATTCGTCGATCTGATGTTTCCGTATTTCGAGCCGCGGCTGGCGCCAAACAACCCGTATGAATTGCCCGCTCTGCTGGCCAAACCCGGGGTTCTGGAGCGTATCAACGACATCGGCGTACGCTATGTCATCTGGATCGATGGCAGCACCGAAACGCTGGACCAGGGCGGGACGATGACCTGCGCATTCGGCGCAGCCGGAGGCGGCTGCCTGGGGATCACCTGGCGCGAAAAAGAATCGAGCTATGAGGCATCGATCTGGGACCTGAAGAGACAGCAAGTGGCCGGCACTATTAGCGCGGACGCCAAAGGCACGTCCTACATGCCGGCGCTGGTCATTCCGATTCCGCTGATAGCGCGAACCGCCAAGGTCGCCTGCAACG
>BFAU01000021.1 GCA_008975185.1 bacterium MnTg04
AGTTTATTACCAAAGCCAGGGTCCATCGTTGCATTGCCAGCATCATCGGGCATCTGCATCAGATCACGTCGGCATCGTTGAGTGATTTGATTGCCGAATCTTCTATGCCGAGCAGGCCCTGGAATATTTCCTCGTTGTGCTGACCCAGAGTCGGGTCCGGGCTGTGTACCTTGCCGGGCGTTCGTGAAAGCTTGGGCACTACGTTTTGCATGGCCAGTTCGCCAAATTGCGGATGCATGATCTTGATAATAGCTTGCCGGGCCTTGAAATGGGGATCTTCGAGCATTTCTGGCGCCCGGTAAATCGGTCCGGCCGGTACTCCATTTTCTTCAAGGATATCAATTAGTTCCGACATAGTATGCTGGGCAGACCAGCTCGCAACAAGGTCATCGAGCTCCGCCTGGTGACGTCCACGTGCAGCGTGGCTTGCGTAGCGCTCGTTTTCAGCCAGCTCCGGCTGGTCCATCGCCTGTGTCAGCCGTTTGAACACAGTGTCCTGGTTGGCGGCAATCAGCAGGAAGCGGGCGTCTTTGGTCGGATAAATATTGGATGGTGCGACATTGGGCAGAACCGGACCGGTTCGTTCGCGAATGTAACCTGCCTGATCGTACTCGGTAATCAGTGATTCCATCATTGCCAAGACGGCTTCGTAAATAGCGGAGTCGACAACCTGACCTTTCCCGGTTCGATTGCGCTCATACAATGCGGCCAGCGCGCCGATCGTGGCGAAAGTCGCGGCCAGCGAATCGCCGATACTGATGCCAAAGCGACTCGGTGGATTCGAAGGGTCGCCACAGACATAGCGCAGGCCACCCATCGCTTCGCCGATTGAGCCAAAACCGGCGCGTTTGGCATAGGGACCTGTTTGTCCCTGGCCGGACACCCTGATCATGATCAGGGCAGGATTGGCCTTGCTGAGCTCTGCGTAGCCCAAATTCCATTTTTCCATGGTACCGGGGCGGAAATTCTCCAGCAGGAAATCTGATTTCGCGGCCAGGTCGCAAATGATTTTCTGTCCTTCCGGTACCCGTAGATTGACGGTGATCGATTTCTTGTTGCGGGCAATAACCGGCCACCACAAGGATTTTCCATGCGCTTTTTCCTGACCCCACTGGCGCATAGGGTCACCCGCTCCGGGTGCTTCCACTTTGATAATCTCTGCACCCAGGTCACCCATTAACTGCCCACAAAAAGGGCCCGCAAGCAGCGTTCCCAATTCTATAACCCGTAGACCCGACAACGGGCCACCGGGCTGATTATTGTCAGTGGACATTGGTGTAATTCGCTCCCTGGAATCGTTCTGCAGCGGAATTTCTGTTGCCTCCATGCTTGAGCAAGCGGAGGAACAAAAAGTCAAAGTGCATACAATATAATCAATTCTTAGGTCTTATTGGCCATATTTGTTGGTAACATTAGCAATATTGTATACAATATAACACTATTTTTGTATTTGGTATTGTACTGAATGACCGATAGAATTTCGCTAACCGAGGTCGGCCCCAGGGATGGCCTGCAAAGCGAATCCTGCGAATTACCGACCGCCATTAAAGTCGAATTGATCAATCGATTGATTGACTCCGGGCTGCGCCGGCTCGAAGTCGCGAGTTTCGTGAATCCGAAAAAGGTGCCGCAAATGGCCGATGCGGAAGCGGTCATCAGCGAGTTGCCCAGGCGCAAGGATGTCAGATACATCGGCCTGGTACTCAACGACCGCGGTTTTGAAAGAGCAGTCGCCACCGGCATAGACGAGATAGGGATGGTGGTGGTGGCCAGCGAAACATTTAATCAGCGGAATCAAGGCGCCAGTATTGACGAGTCGATACTGGTCTGGCGTTCAATGGCTGCTAAAGCCAAAAAGAAAAATATTCGAGCGGGGATCATGGTATCGGCAGCATTTGGTTGCCCGTTCGAAGGTGAGATTTCAGAAAAACGTGTCTTGGACATTGCGCAACGCGTATTGCAGGAAGAACCCGATGAAATCGCAATCGCCGACACGATAGGCGCTGGCGTACCCGCGCAAGTGGCTTCGTTGGTGTCAAAATTGAAACAAATGGCGGGCGACATACCCGTACGTTGCCATTTTCACAACACCAGGAATACGGGTCTGGCAAATGCCTACGTTGCCATACAATCTGGCGCCGACGTTATCGACGCCAGCGTAGGAGGAATGGGGGGTTGTCCTTTTGCACCGCATGCCACGGGTAATATTCCAACTGAAGACTTGGTCTACATGTTACACCGCTCAGGTTTTGCAACAGGGATCGACCTGGAAAAGCTGGTAGAGACGAGCACATGGTTAGAGTCTAAGCTCGGGCACAGCCTGCCGGCGCTGATTCCGAAGGCCGGGATCTTTCCGGGGCCAAGGGAATCGGCTTTGGTCTAGCCTGAGAAAAACAACATACACTTCTGCAATAACGATTCCCCGAAACAAGGGCTAACAACAGGAACAAGGTGATAAAATGAGTTTTCGTCTCGGTGTTGATGTCGGCGGTACGTTTACCGATTTGTTATTGGTCAACGAGCAATCCGGGGAATTTTTTACCGCAAAAGTGCCCAGTACGCCGGAGGATTCATCGATCGGAGTTTTGCAGGGAATCGCAAGGGTAACCGACAGCGCCCAAATCGATGCTTCGAAGATTTCGCACGTCATGCATGGCACGACGGTTGCGACCAATACCGTCCTGACGATGACCGGCGCAACCGTTGGCCTGGTTACGACGCGCGGATACCGGCAGGTGCTGCAAATCGCCCGGTCATTCGTGCCGGGCGGGCTTGGCGGCTGGGTGATTTACAACAAGAGCAACCCGTTGGCGCCACTTGCGTTGACCGTCGAGGCGCAGGAGAGGGTCAGTTCGAAAGGGGAAATTATCCAGGATCTCGATGTCGATGCGATGCGAAAAACGCTTGCTGGAATAAAGGATCAGGGGATTGAAGCGCTGACCGTCTCCTTGATAAACGCGTTCGCAAACGATGTTCATGAAAAGCAGATACGCGAAATCGCCAATGAGGTCATGC
>BFAU01000022.1 GCA_008975185.1 bacterium MnTg04
GGCTGCGAAAAATCAGGCTGGTCTCGCGACCCTGGCCCCATGAGCCGTTGTTCAGGCCAAAGCCAGATGCGTTGTTGCGGTTGAGATCGACGCCCCAGAAATTATCCCCAACGGTGGTCAGGTCCGCATCGACCACGCCCAGCGACACCGGGTTTCGCAGGTTTTTCCGGCGCATGCGGCCATCTCTGGGTTGAGCGCGGTGAGCCGTGACATTCAGCGGAAAATTTTGGGTCTGGATAAAGGAGTCGATATTGAGAACCGGCAGGATTACTACATTGAGATTTTCGGCCAGGTACTGACCCACACCGCCATCGGCCTTGTTCTCGATCAGGGTCTCGAACAATTCGGTCGAGGCTTCCGGCGGTTGCCATTCACGCGCGTGAGTGCCGGTGTTGACCATGACCGCGGGCTCGGGCAGTCCATCTATCGTCAGCGAGTCCGCGGTATCGCCAAGCTGGTAGGCCCAGATAGCCCGGCCTGAAAGCGTCTGACCGACAACGGTGCCGGCGACTACGTCGGTGTTCGCCATCATCAAGGCTTGGTGCTGCGCATGCAAACTCGAATATTCACGGAACCCGTCCACCGCGGTCAGCGAGGCGACCGGCAGCGGCGGCGGATAGCCCAGCGCGATATTCAGGCCGTTGTTGTCATTCTCGGTATAGGTGAACCGGACATCGCCGCAACCGGCCTGAAACGGGTTGACGATCTCATTGAACTGGTCGAACAGACATTGGGCGCCTGCATCGGCCGAGACCAGCAGGCCGGCCACGACACACAGGCCAGTCAGTATCGAGCGGTTCACTGGGCCAGCCATTGCGCGATCTCCTGCCTGAGGTTCACCGATAAACGCTGATTGGCCGCCAGCCGGCCAAGTTCCGCCCTGGCGGCCGGGCTGGCGTGGAGCCGCAACGCCAGGACGGCTCTGCGCCTTTGCGCTCCTGCGTCGTCATCGAGGACCACACCGCCGAGGCGTTGAATATCGGACAGACCGCCATACCTGGCCAGCGCGCCGGCGGCCGACGCGCCATGTTGCGGGTCATCCAGCAGGGCAAATAATTGTTCTTTGGCGGCCGGGTAGCCGGCCTGCAGCCGACCGATGGCGAGGATCGCCGCCGATGCCAGTTTATCGCGTTGCCTGACCAGGTCGAAAATCGCCAGGCTTTGCGCGGAATCCAGCGATTGTTCCAGGCCGCGCAGCATGTCGATGACCACTGCGGCTGGGCCTGTAACGGCCAGTTGCCGGTATAAGTACACATCGTCCAGCCGCGTTGCGATCAGCAATACGCTGCCGGCGAGGCGGGGCTCTTCGACGAAGGCGGACGAAATCTGCATGCGCCAGGCCTGCAATTCGGCCGGCGAAAGCTCGGCCAACGCCTGTTCCAGGCCGGCGGCGATGTGCCGGTTCTCGTCCGGGTCAGCGGACCAGGCGGGCAACGGCGCCTGTCCGCGAGCAATCTTGCTGAGGATTTCGCCGCGGGCAGCCCTAATGCGCCAGTTTCCCAGTGTCAGTCGGGCGGCCGAGGCGACATCGTGCAGTGCGACGGTCAACCGGTGGTTGCCCTCAGTAAGAATTGTCGTCGATGCGGACTGGTAGCCCAGCAGTTCTTTGACCGCGTTCGTCGTTTGCTCATCAGGGGCGAGCAACGATCCGAGCGCCAGCAGACCCTCGTAGAGCAAGTATTCCCGTGCATTCACCGCCAGCGCCGGGTCTGAGCTGACCTCCAGGAGCCAGCTTCTGGCGTCGAGCTGGCGGTCGTCCGATACAAGATCACCAAGCCGCTGCAGGCGAGCCGCCGCCTGCGCCTCGTCGGCCGGCGCCGCCGTGGGGGCCAACACGGCAAGGGGCAGCATCAAGCTGATCAAAATCAGGCCAACTCGTGGCTGCGTTGGTTTTGCTGGCATGTTCCCGGCTCCCGAAGATTGCTATGTCTGATTTTGTATATTTGTACCGTTATTCCGGTGCGACTGAAAGCCCGCCTGCGAGTTCCCCAGCGAGCAATCCTGTCAGATTAGATTCGGACCAATTTGCATAAGCCACAAAATTGTATATATTGTTTAGCCAGCCTGTTGAATTGCATACGGAATTGCCCGATACAGGTCTTGGCCGCACGCCAAGAGAGCCTCATAAGAGTCGGCAACCATGTTAAATGGTCCGAATATAACGAAGGGGACAAGATGTTGGATACCAAAGAGAGATTTTTCCGGGCAACCCTGGAGTTGGCCGGTTCCGGGTCTATCAAAAAACGGCTGGTCGGCGCTTATATTGACCACCTGGGCGACCTGGAACCCGATCAATTACCCAAGAGCGCCAGGAGCAAGTTCGAGCGTCTGACGGGTGATTTGACCCGGCTCACCGCGATCAACGGTGAAGGGCCTGTATTTGCCAGTGTTCGGAAAATGTCGAAAGAAGAAGCAGACTGCGCCGCCGAGACCATCGTCAGCTTGTATGGTCAGCTTGCCGCATCGCGCGCCAAGAATCTGTAGTTTGCGATCCTTGTAGCGTCGGTGGTTGCGAGGTCGGTGTAGCCCTAACGCTTGCGCACCCAGAACTCGTACATGCCGGCGAACAATGCCGGATTTTCCTGCTCGAGCCGATGCCAGTTGTCGAGACTGTCCATTCGTGGATTGTTGGCGAATCGTTGCAGATATAAGTTGGCTACGCGGCCCGAACCGGGGTCGAATCCAATCAATTCCAGGCCGAGTTCATCGAGACAGCCGCCGATCTGCGGCAACGTAAAGCGGTGTTCGTGCACGTGGAACAGCAGGTCTCTGCAAGTGGACAAGGCGAAAAAATCCAGGTTCTTGCGGATGCCGGCGGCCGGGTGGCCGTCCGCCAGCGACAGGATGTCGTCCCTGGATTTCCTGATGTCATCCGCCGTGACCGATTCGGCATCCGGCAGGATTTGTCTTGCGGCCAGGATATCTGCTCTTCCCGCTTCGCTGTACAGGCCGATATGCATCAGGCCCTGGTTCCTGAGCAGGCCGACCAGCACCCGCCAGCCAGCCACCGGATCGGCCATGTGATGCAGCACGCCGGAGCTTTCGA
>BFAU01000023.1 GCA_008975185.1 bacterium MnTg04
CGGGCATGTTGTTCGGGAAGGAAGCCAACCAGAGTATCAATGGCGGCCAGGGGATCGGGTTTGCCGGCCGGGCGGCCTGGAACACCCAGACCGATTCGACTTTGTATCATGCCGGTCTGGCCGCCATGTGGCTGGAACCGCCGAGCACCGAAGACGATACCTTCAGATATAGGGTGCGCCCCGAGTCGCATGTCACCGGCGTACGGCTGGTCGATACGACGATTACTCAGGCCAGTTCATCGACCAGCCTGGGTATCGAGGTTGCGGCCCGCTGGGGCGGCTTGTCGGCTCAGGCGGAATTCATCTCGGTCGATGTGGACCAGGCGGCAGCGGGCGTCTCCGATCCTGGCTTCAGCGGTTACTACGCCCACGTCAGCTGGTTTCCAGGCGGCGAATTCCGGCCGTACAAGAACGGGGCTTTCGGCCGGGCAAAGGCGGTCAGGGCCTGGGAGTTCGGGGTCCGTTTCAGCACTATCGACCTGGATGACGGCGTGTTCAATGGCGGCGTGGAGAAGAACCTGACGCTGGGGGTCAATTATTACGTCAATCCGCAGCTGCGGTTCATGGTCAATTACATCCGCGCGGATATTGAAAACGGCATCAACGGTGATGAGACGCCGAATATTTTTCAAATCAGGGCATCGATGGATTTCAAATAGCGATTGAAACTTGTAGGAGCGGCTTCAGCCGCGATTGGTGTGTCGATCGGGCCTGAAGGCCCTCCTACATGCCCTCGATCAGAATTTCCTTGAGGATCTGGCGGTACAAATTGCTGAGTCGTTCCAGATCGGCAACCGGCGTACATTCATCGACTTTGTGAATCGACTTGTTGAGCAGGCCCAGCTCTACGACCTCGACGCCGTGCGGCGCGATAAAACGACCGTCAGAAGTGCCCCCGCT
Source organism: bacterium MnTg04 (assembly GCA_008975185.1). Taxonomy (GTDB): domain Bacteria; phylum Pseudomonadota; class Gammaproteobacteria; order Steroidobacterales; family MnTg04; genus MnTg04. Next base: position 901 of record BFAU01000023.1, read on the forward strand.
GGTGGATGTCCGCGGCGCTCGCCCCGTCTCCTTCTCGATGACTGCGCAAACGACCTCGATAAGTTTGCCGCCGCGTGTGTGGAACGGCGCTCCGCCGTGCTCCCATTGCAGCCGGTAATCCAGGCCGTGGCGGTCGAGGATCTCCTCACAAAGTGCAACCAGGCTTTGCCGGTTGGTTTCCGGCGAGTAACGAAAGTTGAACAGCATCTCAAGTCGACCGGGGATTACGTTGCTTGCGCCGCTGCCGGCGTCAATGGCGACAATCTGCAGGCTGGTCGCCGGAAAGTCCTTGTTCCCGTCGTCCCATACCAGCCCAAGCAGTTCGCTCAGCACCGCGGCGACGTGGTGGATCGGGTTTCGTGCCAGATCCGGATAGGCCACATGGCCTTGTTCGCCAACGACAATAAGTTTCCCGGTCAGCGATCCCCGCCGGCCGGTGCGAATATTGTCCGCCAGTTTTTCCTGGCTCGACGGTTCCCCGATCAGGCAGTAGTCGATGGCGACGCCCCTGTCGACCAGTGTTTCCATGACCTTCGCCGTACCCTCCGTCGCGGGGCCTTCTTCGTCGCTGGTCAGCAAGAAAGCGATCGTTCCCGGGTGGGACGGATTTTCCGCAACGAACGCTTCGCTGGCAGTCACCATCGCCGCCAGGGCGCCTTTCATATCGGCGCTGCCACGGCCGAACAACAAGCCATTCCTGATTTCGCCCGAGTAAGGGTCGGTCGACCATTTTTCCGGGTCACCCGGAGGAACGACGTCGGTATGGCCGGCAAAACAAAACAGCGGCGCGCCATTGCCGCGCGTCGCCCAGAGATTGCTTACCTCGCCGCTGGGCATCGACTCGGTGCTAAAGCCAAGTCGCTCCAGGCGAGTCGATATGATGCCCTGGCAACCGGCATCGTCCGGCGTTACTGATGGCTGCCGTACCAGTTGCCGGCACAACTCAATCGTTTTATTGCTCGCCTGGCTCATCGCTGGTTTTTTTGTCGCAATGCTTTACCCCGTCATCCTGCGTCACCTGCTGTGCACGCATTTATCTTGCGTTTCTCAACAATTCGTTGATGCCGATTTTGGCCCGGGTTTTTTCGTCCACCCGTTTGACGATCACGGCGCAGGCCAGTTGATATTTGCCATTGTCCGCCGGCAGGCTGCCCGGAACGACGACGGCGCCGGCCGGAACCCGCCCGTAACTGACCTGGTCGCGTTCACGGTCGTAGATTCGCGTGCTTTGGCCGATGAACACGCCCATCGAGATCACCGCGCCTTTCTCGACGATCACCCCTTCGACGATTTCCGAGCGCGCACCGATAAAACAGTCGTCTTCGATGATCGTCGGCGCGGCCTGCAGCGGTTCCAGCACACCGCCGATCCCGGCGCCGCCGGAGATATGGACATTGCTGCCGATCTGCGCGCAGGAACCGATCGTCGCCCAGGTATCGACCATCGTGCCCGGACCGATCCAGGCGCCGATGTTGACATAGCAGGGCATCAGCACGACATCGGGGGAGATGAATGCGCCCCTGCGGACCAGCGCATGCGGCACGATGCGGGCGCCGTCATCGGCGAATTTTTGTTCGTCGTAGTCGGCGTATTTCATCGGCACTTTGTCGTAGTAGCGGGTAAACACCCCATCCGAGACGACATTGCGGCTGAGGCGAAAAGACAACAAGACAGCCTTCTTGAGCCATTGGTTGACCAGCCAGCTGCCGCCAAAATTCTCCGCCACCCGCAATTTTCCCGAATCCAGCGCATCGATGGCCAATTCGACCGCCTGCGTGAGCTCGGAAGGCGGGGTATCCGCAGCCAGGGATTCCCGATGATCGAAAGCAGAATTAATAATTTTCTCTAAATTTATCATAAAGTTAACGTTTAATATTAAAGTTGATTCACGAGATGGTGCAAACGCTCGGCCGCATCCACGCAATCGGCAAGCGGGGCGACCAGCGAGATGCGCACCCGGTGTTTTCCGGGGTTGCCGTCCGCGGTATCGCGGGCCAGGTAACTGCCGGGCAACAAGGTCAGATTCTGCCGCCGGTAGGCTTCCCGGGTAAAGTTTTCTTCATCCTGCTCGGTACGCGGCCACAGGTAGAACGCCGCTTGCGGCCTCGGCAGATCCATGACCGGTTCGAGGATAGGCCATACGGCTTCGAGCTTGG
>BFAU01000024.1 GCA_008975185.1 bacterium MnTg04
CAGGGAAGCGTTGGTCGATGGCGGCAAAGAACGCAGATGGCGGCGGACCCGGCGCGATGGCAGCTACGCATCGGCGAACGACCCCAGGGTAATTATCGGACTCGGCGACGATGCCGGGGTACAGCATCTCTTCGTACTGTGGCCGGACGGAAGGCGTGAGTCGTTTACCGGGCTGCCGGCCGACAGTTACCACCGCATCGAGTACGGCAAGGGCCGGCCGGCAGATGACTAAAAGGCAGAACAGGAATTTCCCGGGTCTGTTCCTGATAGCGCTGATGATGTTTGCCGGTTGCGCCAATGGAGTGCAGCTGCAGGAGGTCGGTCACCCCGATCTCAGCGGGCTGGAGCCGGGCGTACAGAAGTGGCTGATGAGCGGGCGGCTGCGCATTGAATCGGCGGCTGGCGGCAAAGAACAGCAATCGGCGGCCTGGGGAAATATGGCCATGCTCTATCACGCATACGAGATGCACGGCCCTGCGCAGACCAGTTATGCCAACGCCATCGCCCTGGACGAAAATAATTTCCGCTGGCCATACCTGCTTGCGTTCAGCCATCAGCGTCTCGGCAACCATACCGAGGCGGAACAGTATTACCTGCGAGCCATGCAACTGGACGCCGATTACCTGTCTGGCTGGATACACCTGGGACAGGTGTACCTTGATGACACGCAACTGGCCAAAGCCGAGGCCGCTTTTTCCCGGGCTCTCGAAATCGACCCTGAGAATGCGGCGGCATTGACCGGGATGGCGAGATTCCACATCGCCAACAGGGATTTCGAGCGCGCTATCGACCAGCTCGAAACGGCAGTGGAAATCCAGCCCACCGCGAGCCAACTGCATTACTACCTGGCGATGGCATACCGGCAGACCGGAGACCGTGAACTGGCGCGGCAACACATGGATCAGCGGGGCACCGTCACCCCGTGGTTCGAAGACAAGTTGCTGATAGAACTCAGCGCTCTGCACCGCAATTCTCGAACCTACCTGGACAACGGCCTGGCTGCCTTCGAGCGCGGAGATCTGCCTGCCGCGGCAGAAAACTACCGGCTCGCGCTGGAATCCAGACCCGGCGACGCCACCACCCACCTGGCCCTGTCGTGGGTGCTCGAGCTGCTCGGCAAGCCCGGCCAGGCGAGGGCGCAGGTTGAGCTGTCGTTGGAATTCGACCCGGATTCCGCCAAGGCGCACTACAGCAAGGCCCGCCTGCTCGAAGAAACCGGTGACGATGGCCAGGCCGCGAAGCACTACCTGATCGCGATCGCCGGCGATCCACAAGCCGAACCACCAAAGTTGTTGCTGGCGAATCTGCGCATGCGGCAGAAACAATTCAAACAGGCTGTCGATCTGTTCCGGCAAATCGATGACGCCGACAATGCCGATGTGCTGTTGTTATTCAGACTGGCGCTGTCCTTACACGCGAGCGGTGATTGTCTTGCGGCGGTCGCAACCATGGAACGTGCGCTGACCTGGCAAGCAAATTCCGGTACTTTGAACCAGGGCCTGATTCGCACGGGCTCGAGTTGCCCGCTGGCTGTGATGGCGGACCAACGGCGATGGCTGGCGCTGGCGAGGCAAATGTTCGAAACCCGGCGTAGCCTGGACAACGCTGAAACGCTGGCCATGGCGCTCGCAGCCAACGGTGAAGCCGGCGAAGCGACGCGGTTACAGCAATCGCTGCTGACCAATATGCCCGGCGGAGGGGCCAAAAGATTCGCCGAGGACAACCTGGAACGATACCGGCAGGGCCTGGCCGCGGTCAGGCCATGGCCTGAGGACAATCCATTCTACTCTCCACCACCTGCACCGCTGGCCGACAAACGGGCGATGGCCGACCTGCCGGCACCGCCCTGAAAGGTTCGATCAGGAGTCTTTGTAGCCGAAGTAGTGGATGTGTGGCTCCAGGACGGCCATGAAGGGCTCTAACTTGTCCGCATAGGACAACCAGCGGCCCACGGCACGCTGGTACAGTGGCTCGGTAACCTGATGATAACTGTTGGTCGCAATGCGTCCTCTTTGTTTTGCTTTCTCATTGAAATCCAGCACTCTCGGCTGCCAGTCGACGCCAAGAAACCGGAGCAACTTTTTTGCTTCATGCTCAAGATCGCCGACCAAATCCTCATAGCGAAGCATGTGCACATTCAAATCCAGCCTGCCAACATAAGTCTGCCACAACCGCATCACCTTGTCATAGATGTTGACTGTGTCTTCGAGGCTGAAGAAGTTGGCAAAGGCGTCATTGCTGTTGAACTGCTGCATGAAGCAGGACAGGCAGACATCGCACGGGTGGCGTGCGGAAAACACGATTTTCGAGTCGGGGAACAACCGCCAGATCAACCCCGCATGCACCGTACGGATCGGTAGCTTGTCGACGATAATCATGTTTTTATCCCGCCCGACGTGCCTGTCCACCTCTGTAAAATAGATTTGTCTCAGCTTTGCCAGGTCACCGCTTTCCAGGCTTTTCAATTTTTCCGGGTAGCCGGGCTGGTCGCTGGCGATTGCCATCTCAACTGCGTTGATCGTCGGTTTCTCCTCGAGCGTTCGAATCATCGGGTGACCATCGAGAAGCAGGTCTGTCAGTGTGGTTCCGGACCGCGGAAAACCATAAAGGAAGACCGGCATATCAGCCGGATCAACGGGTTCCGGGACTGGCCAGGTACCGACATCCTCGCGCTCGAAAAATGCATGCAAGTCGTCGATCTTTTTCAGGTACCTCTGCGCGTCGACCTGGTGCAGCCTTTCGTTCATCCGGCCATGGCGATTGGCCGCATCGAACAGTGCGAAAGCCTGTTCAAACTCCCCGGCCCGGTCTTTCCCAAGACCGAGTTCGTAACTGAACTGCTGTCCCAGGCGATGATCCATAGCCGATAAATCGAATCTCTCAAGCCGGTCTATCGCCTTGGCGATATCACCTTTGCGCCGGTCGAATTTGGCTATCTCCAGGTTGATTCTCGGATCCCTCGGGTCGATCGCCAGCCCCTTCATGGCTACCGCCAATCCTTCGTCCAGCTCATTCAGGTCCTCATGGAGCGCCGCCAGCTCCGCATAAGCGCGCGTGCTTTCCGGATCTCAGGCAATCGCCTTTTCCAGTGCGTGTCGCGCCTCCTCTGACTTCCTTAGTTCATTACTCACCAGCCCCA
>BFAU01000025.1 GCA_008975185.1 bacterium MnTg04
CTCGCCCAGGGCGTTCATCGCACCGCTGTGGCCCATGGGCCTGTCCCCCGCGGATACCGTGATCTCTACCCAGACCTGGTTTGAATCGGCCGTCCCCTGCGTGAACAGGTGGCCCAGCGTCAGCGTGCGCAACACGGTTTCCAGCAGGTAGCTTTCACCGGGAACCAGCGCCGGGATCTCCGGCCGTAATGGCGCGATCAGTTCACCGCTGATTTCGCCGCCGCGCCGCAAGCCGAACAGATCCAGCCGCAGCGAGCCTTCGAGGAATTCGCGATGCGCTGCATTGACCCAGTCCGGCATACCCACCATCTGCGGTATCGCCGTATTGGCGCTCGGAAACTGATGATCGTGGATGCGAAACTCCCCGCTTACCGGGTCGCGGATAGCGGCGAAATCCTCCGATACCTGCCACGGCATGTGACACTTGTTGCAGGAGGTCTCAGCCTGGTTCGGGTAATAAAAGCTGGCCACGCCGTGACCGGATACTCCGCTGAGCAGGAAGGAATCATAGCTGTTCTGCCCGCGCAGCCAGCGATAACCATTCAGCTCAACCGGCAAGTGCACCTTGTGGCAGGTAGCACAGAACTCCGCGGTTTTGTGCAGCGGCTTGAGAAAAGTCTTCTTGTGAAACTCGGGCTTTGCCTTGACCAGCATCCGGTTGACCCATGCCAGCAGCGGCTCGTCGCTATAGGCGAACGGGTAATGGATGGGTTCCTCGATCGTGTAATCCGCGTTTCCCCTGGGGCTGTTGATATGGGTGATGGCATGACAACTGGTGCAGGTAATCCCCGCCTGCGCCGTGGGATGATTCACGTCGTCGAAGTCCGGGTCGTCGAACGCACCGCTGAAAAACGGCACCGGGTCGTGGCAGCCGGCGCAGAACCTCGACCCTTGTACCGTACCGTCGCGTTGCAGCGCAAATTGCCGCGTGTTGCGCACAGAAAACAGGTACACCGGGTTATTGAAGGAGGACAAATGATGCATGCTCATTTCCCAGCCGCGGTGTGCGTCTGCATGACAATCCTTGCAATAGGAATCCATCATCATCGCCTTTGCCGGGATAAAATTACCCGTTGCCGTGCGCGAGAGCGACGGGAAAAAATACTGCTCCCCCGATGCCGGGCCAACCACATTCCATAACCTGGGGTCCTGCGACTGGATGCCGAGCATGACCACGGCGAAAGATACCGCGACCAGGCCTACCGCCCCACCCGCTTTCCAGTTGATCCCCTTGCCGGCGAGGCGATGCAATATGAACAGCCAGACCACCAGCAACGGTACGATCACGTGCACCCAGTAGGCCATCTCCCGTGCCGCAGGGTCACGCACCTCCAGGTACGGCAGGCCGCGAGTCAAAATCAGGCCGCTGGCAAGCAGCACCAGGGCAAACGCAAACAGCGCATAACCGACCTTGATCGCGCGGCGATTTGGCCGGTGCCTGGCGTTCTTGATATGAATGATGCCGTAAACGATGACCGGCAAGACAATGATCAGACCAAGGACCAGGTGCACCAGGAACATCCACTGGTAGAAATAATCCTGGTAGGTCGCCGCGCTGAACCACTCCGCCAGCGTAATCCCGGCCAGATAGACGGAATTGATGGCGAGCAGGGCAAACAGCCCAAAGACCGCCATCAATAACTTGTGCAGTTTTGGTCCTACCGCCGGCACATATTGCCGACGCTTCGTTGTTTCGTTTGGCATGTGAATTTTTTGCGAACCTGCGCCTTGTATGGCGTCGCTCTTCGTCCGGGTCGTTGGGGCCGGGATTACCGGCCAGCCTGAAACCGCGTATTGTACCTTGAATTCAGGCTGTTACGCTTGCGGATCCGCGCGGCCCGCCGATCCGCACCAGCCGGCGCCGACAGACTAACCGGTAGCGGCCCGACGTTTTCGCCGTCGACGGTATAAAGGTCCATATCCTTGGCATACCCCCTGGCCTCGAGCACCAGCCATTGGCGGTAGCCATCGGCAGGCGGGGCGGGCTCGGCGAACTCCATGTGCACCTCTTCACCCGGCCCGATGATGGCGAGCGCATCGTCGTGTCTTGCCAGCAATTCGGTAATCGGGCCAAATTCCGTGTAAAAACCCGGCATATAGCGCGTATCCCAGTACTGGCTGCGATCGCTGTACCGATAATACGGTTGTCGTTCCGGCCCGGTGGTACGCAGCGGAAAACCGCTGCGGGCCATGCGCGCCGATTGCAAGGGAAGCACTGCATGCCGGTAGCCGGTCAGGTCCTCGGCCCAGGCGATGCCGACCCGGTCCCAGTACACCTCTATGTTGCTCGACAACCTGAGCGCATGTGCATCCTCGGGCAGGCGATCCAGCGGCAGGGCCATCTTTCTCGGCATACCGGCCGGGTACCCGAACTCCGGGTAAAGCATGTGCCATTTTCCGGCGCCATCCCGATACTCCAGGCTGGGCGGCGAGTAGGATTCCCCGGCCTGCCACGCCGCGAAAACGGTCTGTGAGTACGGGTACTCGACCCAGCCATCGACGATCAATACCGGTCTGGCGCCGGCGATCGGTGCGCTCAGCCGTTTGCCGAAATCCAGGGTCAGGCGCTGCTCTTTCGCCAGTTTGCCGATAAACCGAGGGTCGCGGGCGCCGGTCGCGGCCGGCTTGAGGTCGGCAAGCAATATGGCATCGGTCACGTCCTGGTCCAACTGGTTGCGGGCCGCAACCGGCCAGTCGACGTGCCGGTAAAAAATCGGTTCGCCGCTGACCTCCGGCGCCCCGGTAGCCATGCGTTCATCCAGAATCATGGACCAGCCATTCGGGAGGTCGTAGACATGCATTCTCACCTGGTCCAGGTAGGCGTTTTCTTCCATGGGTTCGGTTATCTTGATCTGCAGACGCCCGTCTCTTGCCACCAGGGAGTCTTTGGGAAACAGGAAATATTCCCACGGCCGGGGTTCCGCCGCCTGCCCCGGGGACACGAAAAAGCCCAGCCCCCCTACGCCAAGCAGATCGCTGATAAAACGATATTCCCGGCCATCCCAGGCAAACAGGACCGGGCAACTCGAGAGCTGGCGCTGGGTTTCCGGAATCCGGTAAAACTGACCTGCCTGCAGATCCAGCTCGGTTTGAAAAACACCGTCCGACCAGTTGATCGCGATGAAATCGGCGGCTTGATGGCCGGCCAGCCCCATTGCAGATCGG
>BFAU01000026.1 GCA_008975185.1 bacterium MnTg04
CAGCGTCAAGGACGCTATACCACGCGGTAAGGTCAAAAAGGGTGAGATCTACAACGCGGTTGTCGTGCGCACCCGCAAGGGCGTGCGGCGTCCCGACGGGTCGGTGATCCGTTTCGATGGCAACGCGGCGGTGCTGCTGAATGCACGCATGGAACCGATCGGCACACGTATTTTTGGCCCGGTGACCCGTGAATTGCGTACCAGCCGGTTCATGAAAATTATTTCGCTGGCACCTGAAGTGCTTTGAGCAGGTGCGGAGCAAAGAGTTATGAGAAAGATCAAAACAGGCGATGACATCATCGTGATCACCGGCAAGGACAAGGGCCGCCGGGGTACCGTATTGCGTGTCTATGATAACGGGCGAGTGCTGGTCGAAGGCATCAACATGGTGAAGAAACACCAGAAGCCCAATCCGCAGGCCGGCGTCCAGGGCGGCATTATCGATAAGGAAATGCCGATAGAACAAAGCAACCTGATGCTTTACAACCCGCAAACCAAGAAAGGCGACCGGGTAGGAATCCGCTTTTTGGAAGATGGCCGCAAGGTGCGGTACTTCAAGTCAAACAACGAAGTTGTGGACGTTTAAGAGAGCAATGACGATGTCCAGATTACAGGAACATTACAAGAAGACAGTTGCCCCGGCGCTGATGAAAAAGCTGAACCTGAAAAACCCGATGGAGGTTCCGAAGATCAGCAAGATAACCGTCAACATGGGTGTTGGAGAGGCTGTCGCCGACCGTAAGGTGATGGAAAAGGCGACTGCGGACCTGGCCCGTTTATCCGGTCAGAAAGCGTTGATTACGCGTGCCCGCAAGTCGGTAGCCAGCTTCAAGATTCGTGATGGCTACCCGATTGGTGCGAAAGTCACCTTGCGGCGCGAGCGCATGTACGAGTTTCTGGACCGCCTGGTGAATATCGCGATCCCGCGTATCCGCGATTTCCGCGGCCTCAGCGCAAAGTCGTTCGATGGCCGGGGCAACTTCAGCATGGGCGTGCAGGAGCAGATCATATTTCCGGAAATCGAATACGACCACATCGATTCGGTTCGCGGCATGGATATCACGATTACCACAACGGCAAAGAATGACGAACAGGGAAGGGCGCTTCTGGAAGCGTTCGACTTTCCGTTCAAGAAATAAAAAGGACGATTGGAATGGCTAAAAAATCCATGATTGCAAGAAACCTCAAGCGAGCCCGCTGCGTGCAGCGCTACGCGGCGAAACGCGCGGTTCTCAAAGAGATCATCGGCAACGTCAACAACAGCCTCGAAGAGCGGATGGCGGCGATGAGGAAAATACAGGCTTTGCCGCGCAATTCCAGCCCGACGCGGGTGCGCAATCGTTGCGCGATTACCGGTCGTCCCAAGGGTTTTTATCGCAAGTTCGGTCTCGGCCGGAACAAGCTTCGCGAAGCCACGATGAATGGCGAGATACCGGGCCTGCGCAAGGCCAGCTGGTAAACGGAATAATTTGACAGGATTACAGCTGATGAGCATGAGCGATCCAATTGCCGATATGTTGACCCGCATCCGTAATGGCCAAAAGGCCGGCATGGTTCGCGTCAGCATGCCCGGTTCGAAAATGAAACAGGCGATTGCCAAAGTTCTAAAGGATGAAGGCTATGTCGTCGATTTTCAGACCGAGGTCAATGGCGTCCACAGCACGCTGCACGTGGATTTGAAATATTTTGAAGGCAAGCCCGTGATCGAGTCTCTGCAGCGCGCAAGTCGGCCGGGTCTGCGCAGTTACAAAGGCAAAGATGAGTTGCCGAAAGTTTTGGGTGGCCTCGGCGTGGCGATTGTGTCTACGTCCCGTGGCGTGATGACTGATCGCGAAGCTCGCAAGCAGGGCCATGGCGGTGAGATTTTGTGTTTGGTGTCTTAAGGCGCCTTGAAGAATAACGTATAGCGAGTTTGACGATGTCTAGAGTCGCCAAAAAACCAGTTGAGTTGCCGGGTGGCGTGGAAGTGAAGCTGAGCGGCAGCCAGGTGAGCATCAAGGGCAGCATGGGAAACCTGACCCTCGACCTGCATGCGGATATTCAGGTAGAGCAGGAAGACGGGACACTGAGGGTCAAAGTTCGTCGTGAAGAGCAGTCGGTCATTGCGATCGCCGGAACGACCCGCGCCTTGCTGGCCAACATGATCGAGGGCGTGACCGCCGGTTTCGAGCGCAAGCTGGAACTGCGAGGCGTCGGCTACCGCGCGGCAATTCAGGGCAATATGCTGAAACTGACGCTGGGCTTCTCGCACCCGGTCAATTACCAGGTGCCCGAAGGGGTCACCGTTGAAACGCCGAGTCAGACGGAAGTTGTGGTCAAGGGAGTCGATAAGCAGAAAGTTGGCCAGGTCGCCGCCGAGATACGCGCTTATCGTCCGCCGGAGCCCTATAAGGGTAAGGGTGTTCGCTATTTCGATGAGCGAGTCAGGATCAAGGAAGCGAAGAAGAAGTAGGTAAGAAATGGATAGCAAGAAAACGCGTTTGCGACGGGCACGCAAGACCCGCGCCAGAATTATGGAACGGGGTGAGTTCCGCCTGACCGTGCATCGCACGCCGCGGCACATCTATGCCCAGGTTATCGATCAGACCGGCGGCAAGGTCGTTGCCGCGGCTTCGACGGTGCAGAAAGATGTGCAGGTGTCGGTCAAGAAGACCGGCAATGTCGAAGCGGCAAAGGTGGTCGGCAAGGCGATTGCCGAGAAGGCAAAAAAAGCGGGCGTAAAGCGCGTCGCCTTCGATCGTTCAGGCTTTCGTTTTCATGGCCGCGTCAAGGCGCTGGCCGATGCCGCCCGCGAGGGCGGCCTGGAGTTCTGATCCCGTTTGGGGTCGGGCAGGGTTTTAGCAGGAAGAGTTTTTGCATATGGCTAAGTTTGATAGAGGTCCAAGCGACGACCTGGTTGAAAAGCTGGTAACGGTTAACCGCGTCGCCAAGGTTGTCAAAGGTGGCCGTCAGTTCGGGTTCACCGCGTTGACCGTGGTCGGCGATGGCAAGGGTCGGGTCGGTTTTGGTTATGGCAAGGCGCGCGAAGTGCCGATCGCCATTCAAAAGTCCATGCAGGCCGCGCGCAAAAACCTTCAGACCGTGGCATTGAAGGACGACACCTTGCAGTACGCCCTTAACGGTCGTCATGGGGCGACCCGGGTTTACATGCAACCGGCGTCCGAGGGCACCGGTGTGATTGCCGGCGGCGCGATGCGTGCCGTACTCGAATGTGCCGGCGTACGCAACGTGCTGGCC
>BFAU01000027.1 GCA_008975185.1 bacterium MnTg04
CTTTCGCGGAACGATAACCTGGTGCTCGCCCTTGCACGCTTTCTTCAACTCGACTTCGCACAGCGCTAGCCGGTGGCCATCTGTCGCAACTGCACGCAGCGTCTTGTCGACTGCCTCAAGCAGTATGCCATTCAGGTAATAACGAACATCCTGCTGAGCCATGGAGAACTGGGTTTTTTCCAGCAGCCGGCCGGCATCTTTCTGGCTGACGGTAAGCGTAACCTGTGCATCGATGTCTTCGACCAATGGAAATTCGGCAGCCGGTAAAGTGGACAAGGTGAAACGACTGTGCCCCGAGCGAATCAGCACCCTGTCCCCATCCAGCGTCAGGCTGACTTTCGCATCGGCCGGCAAGGCTCGGAATATATCGAGCAGTTTTCGGCCAGGAACCGTAATCTCGCCATCCTGTTCAACATTAATTTTACTGCTGGCCACCAGTTCAACCTCGAGGTCCGTCGCGGTAATCGACAAATGGCCCTCTTTGGCCACGAGCAACACGTTGGTCAGGATTGGCATGGTCTGCCGTCTCTCGACAACACCGATTACCGCCTGCAATGGTTCGAGAAATATTTCTCTTTGAGCGCTAAGCTTCATTGACCCACCTTCTTAATAATATTAAACAGTATATAAGACTATTGTTATTATTAGCCCCCCCATGTATCTGTGGAAAGCTTTAAAACGTGTTATAATTCAATAGCTTACAGAAGAATCGCCTGTGTAAAATCAGTGATTATCCATCGCTTTTACCTGTGTGCGGTTTGGGGATAAGCGGCATCGCTGTTTCCGTCAACACCTTACTCACATCAACTGTTCATGGTCCTCAACAGGTTTTGATAATCCTCCCTAACCCGATTTTCCGACTCACGCAACTGCTTGATTTTCCGGCAGGCATGTAAAACGGTCGTATGGTCACGGCCTCCAAAAAGATCCCCGATCTCCGGTAGGCTGTGGCTGGTCAATTCCTTGGCGAGGCTCATCGCGACCTGCCGTGGCCTGGCGATCGAACGGCTGCGCCGTTTCGACAGCATATCGGCGAGACGAATCTTGTAATACTCCGCGACGATTTTCTGGATGTTTTCCACGGTGACCAGTTTTTCCTGGACGGCCAGTAAATCACGCAGCGCATCGCGAGCGAAATCAAGGGTGATCGGTTGTCCGGTGAACTTGGAGTTAGCCGCCACCCGGCGCAATGCACCTTCGAGTTCGCGGACATTGGATCGAATTCGACGGGCGATAAAAAAGGCGACGTCCTCCGGTAAGTCAACATTTTCCTGGGCCGCTTTACTCATCAGGATTGCGACACTGGTTTCCAGTTCCGGCGGCTCGATAGCAACCGTCAAACCCCAGCCAAACCTTGATTTCAGTCTCTCTTCAAGACCCGAAACTTCCTTGGGATACCGATCGCAGGTCAGGATTACCTGGTTTTGACCTTCGAGCAGAGCATTGAAGGTATGGAAAAACTCTTCCTGAGAACGCTCTTTGCCGGCGAAGAACTGGATATCATCGATAAGCAGTGCATTGAGCGAGCGGTATGCACGCTTGAACTGATTGATCCTGTTGTGCTGCAGCGCTTTTACCATATCGCCGACAAACCTTTCGGAATGGACATAGGCCACCTTGGCCCCGGGGTTGGCAGCAATGACGGCGTTTCCTATCGCGTGCATGAGGTGGGTCTTGCCCAGACCGACACCGCCGTAGATCAGCAGCGGGTTGTACGCGCGGCCAACATTCGCGGCAACCTGAATGGCGGCGGCCTTGGCCAGTTGGTTGCTTTTGCCTTCGACAAAAGTTTCAAAGGTGTAGTCGGCGTTCAGTCGGCTCCCGAGGGTCGGCATCATCGGTGGCTGAGGCGCCGGTCTGCCACCAGCGGAAGCGGTGTTTTCGGTGGTTGCCGTCTGCGACCTGCTGCCGATGCCAAGCATTACTTGCGGACAGGCATCTGGCTGGCTTTGCCTGAGGATTTCCCGGATTTTTTCGATGAAGTGGGTGTTCACCCAATCGACGACAAAACGATTCGGTGCCAGGAGCTGTAAGACACCGTTTTTCTCGATCGCCTGCAGGGGCCTGATCCAAGTGTTGAACTGCTGCTCGGGCAGTTCGTTTTCAAGTTGTTGTACGCAACTGTTCCAAAGAGGCGAGAGCACCGATGTTCCTTTTTTTATTCTGACAATTTTTTCGCTACGGGGTAATCGAGTCTATACTCCTTGAGACGAGTTATCCACAGGCGATTTTCAGGCAAAAAAACCACCCCATTGCTTGACACAAAGCAAGGCCATCCGTACAGTGGCGGCCTTTCGTCGGGGCCCCGGGACCCGTCGACCGGTAGATTGAAAACAGAAATTATTCGGGGCCGAGGTCATCATGAAACGCACATTCCAACCCAGCATCATCAAGCGCAAGCGCACCCACGGGTTTCGTGCCCGGATGGCGACGAAAGCGGGGCGGCTGGTGCTGAAAAGGCGTCGCGCCAAAGGCCGCGCAAGATTGACCCCGTAGCAGACGATTATCAGATTAGCGCTTGCCAACGACCGTCAGCAGCAAAGTCCGTTCATACCAGAAACACCAGAGGCTGGTCAGCAAGGCTGATTTTTCCCGGATATTCGAGAACAACCAACGCTCCGTCGACCCGCTGTTTACGGTCCTGGGCAAAAATAACGATCTTGGCTATGCCAGGCTGGGTATGGCTATCTCCATGAAAATAGCGGGTAACGCGGTGCGCCGGAACCGCCTGAAAAGAGCGGTACGGGAATCGTTTCGTCATGCCGGCGACACGCTGCCGGCGATAGATTTCGTGGTGATGGCGAAGGCCGGCGCCACGTTGGCGGATCGGGGTAAACTAAGACACAGCCTTGACAGGCATTGGCAAAAGGTTAGCGAAAAATGCGCCGCGTGATGCTGCTCGTGATCAATATTTACCGTTGGTTCCTCAGCCCGCTGCTGGGTAGCAATTGCCGGTATTACCCGAGTTGCTCCCATTTTGCCCAGGACGCAATCAAGATCCATGGGGCGTTACGGGGTTCCCACCTGGCGGTTAAACGAATAATGAGTTGCCATCCGTGGGCCGATGGCGGTTACGACCCGGTCCCGGTCAAGGACAAACAGGCATTCAACTGCAATGGATAATCAGCGTTTTATACTCTGGGTAACGCTCGGGTTCTTGCTCTGGCTGAGTTACCAGGCGTGGCAGCAAGACTACGCTCAGCCGGCATCTCGGGCAGTCAGTCAGCCGTACGCTGCCGAACAGGTTGACAGCTTACAGGATGCACTACCCGATATAGCGATTGATGCTCCTGCCGAGGCCATAGACCCGGCCACCATCCAGGGGTCCGCGATCGAGAGCCTG
>BFAU01000028.1 GCA_008975185.1 bacterium MnTg04
GTTCGAATGTTCATACTTTTTCTCCAAGAAAACCGTCGACAATACATTTTGCCTGTTCAGACAAGATCAATTATTGCCGGGTCCGATAATGTAAAAACTCTGTTGATGTGTAGCGGTTGCACCCCGGTTCGATGTCCCGACGCTGGTGACATCGAAGTGATACGAGAGAAAGCCGGCCCCGGCGCCGATACTGAACCCGCTGGGTACTGGCGTCACTTCGTCGAATTGCATGTCGTATTCGTAGAAGTTGCCGACACTGCCTAGAATGGGTGCGGTCGGGACTACTATCACCGTTGTGGTGCTCCAGTTGCTGCTGGCGATCGCAAGATCGATCCCGGTTTCTGCCGACTGAAATGCATTTTGGCTATACTGCGCGTTCTGCGCCATCGCAACCTCGGTAGTCGAGCTCGTCATGCTCGATATCGCGAGCAGTGTCAAGACCATCAGCAGCACGAGGCCAATGATCAGCGCTGCGCCATTTTGCTTCCGGGTAACTGTGCTGTTCATTATTTGCCTGTTCATCGCCTGGCTCCGTTAATTCACCCAGGTGTTTCGCAACTGGTAGGTTTCACTGACCAGCAAGCGTCTGAAATTGTCGTTAAAAGTCACGTTTTGATCCGCATAGACATAGTTCCTGGTATTGGTAAAGCCAGGCTCCGGTCTCTCGGCCCTGATCAGGAGCCAGATCTTGACCGCAACGATCTTGGCATTCGGATTGAAGCCTCCCGACAGCGGGTCGATGAGAGGGTTCCCCGGATTGACCCAGCGATTCACGGAACCTCTAAAAACAGAACCAACGATGTCGGTATCCACGCCGAACTGAACCTGGAGATCCTGAATGCCCGGGCTGACTTCCTGGTCCTGGACCAACGGCCCCGGAACCAGCGCTTTTCGCCGCAATGACGGAACGCCAACTCCCGAACCGAACGGCACCGGCCCGGGCCCGGAATCCTGACTGATGTAGTAGGCGTGCGTGATCAGGTCTGCTACCCGCGATGTACTGCCGGGCGGTGTGGCCGCAATAACGCCGTCTGCAAATAGCGACCCCGCCATGCGCATCGAAAAAACCTGTATTCTGCCCGCTGTCGCCGCTGCTGCCGGAGTACTGCTGGCATGCCTGGTCACCAGGACGTCAGCGTTTGGTTGGGCTCCATTGCCAAACGGCTGACAGCCGGCATAGGGGAAATTGTTGTTCGAGCCGTCGATTGCGAGATTGACGTCGATTGCCCAGTTTTGCCGACAGGAACCGGCGACGGCCAGACCCACGGGTACTATATCGATTTCCGCGGCTCCGCCGAAAACAACCCCGGCATCGCTGCCTCGTCCCCAGAAACTGGCCAGGCGCATATCTGGACCCAGAATGGTCAAGGCCAATCGAGCATTTTCCTGGATCCGACTCATGGTCTCATTGAGCCGGTAGGTTTCCTTGCTTTTCACAAAAATGGTGAGCGCGCCAATCATCAAAATGCTGCCGATGAGCAAGGAGATCATCAGTTCGATCAGGCTCATGCCTGGCTGAGTGCGAGAAATCTGAATCCGAATTTTCATATCTGCACCGTCAACCGATATTGGGAGGGCAGAGCGCTGCCGGTGTCGTTCCAAAGAACAGTGATGACAAAAGTGGTCGGTAAGGTAGCGACATTGACCGCGACGAAAGCCACCCCGTTGGGCAGCGCATTTGCCACTTCGGCCCGCCAGACCAGAAGATCGTTGGCAGCCATTTGTGTTGGCGTGCAATCCACACCGCCATCGACGCAGGCGAAATCAGCGGCGCCGCCGGCATAGTCATTACCAGCGGTGCGATTCGCGCGAATCCGGTCCGCCATGTCGGCCGCCAGCACGACCGCCTGGCTATTGAGCAAGGCTGTGCGGCCGTTCTGCAGGCTGTAAACATACATTCGTGCTACACCCAGCAGCCCGACCGACAAAACGACCAGCGCAACCATCGATTCGACCAAAGAGAAGCCCCGTATCAGGCGATTTCCATCGCTAGTGTATTTTTTATTAAAAATCTTCATCAGCAAGACACTCCTTTAAGGACAGGTCCCACCTAACTGAGCCAGGGCAAAATTAACATCAGCAACATCCCGGCCAATCTGTGGTCGACCAGTTACCGGAATCATTAACATGCGTGCTGCAGAACCAGAGCTGCCCTGGCTAACATTGCCGCGATCGTCGCAAAATACAATCATCGTTGCAGATGGCCCAAGGGGTCCGTTGCGGCGAAAGCCATTTGCCGAAAACGATAGGTAGGCGGCATCAGAACTGACGGTGAGTTGTGCCGGCAGCGCCGGGTGAGCCTCCAAAATAATCTCGCCCGGATCGATCACGGTATTGCCATCCGGTTGTCCGTTACCATCGATATCGGCATCGTCAACGAACACGACCCAACCGGCCATGTTGCCGCCGACGTTGCAGGTTGGTGCGGGCGCCAATGGGTTGTTGCTCGCACACAGCGTCACTGGCACACGGCGTTTGACCGCCTCGGATCGCGCCCGGTGAATCGACGTGACCAAATCATTGGTCGAACTCGCCATTCGGCTGGTCTGAATGGTTCTGACAAAACCGGGTACGCCAACGCTAATGAGGATTGCCACCACGATTATCGTGACCATCAATTCCAGCAAGGTGAATCCATTGGACATGCGTTTGTTCATAGCTAGGTAGTTTAAAGACAAATCAAGCGCCATGGACCAGTATCCCGACGACCGGCCAGCTAACGCCGACAAACGGTCATAATCTAGCGACACCGCAATCGTTGGTTGCTCCCGTCTCGCACGGGTTTGACATAAAGCAGCGGTTCACCCGCGTCGAGACGGGCGGGGCTGTCCATGTCGAGGTTGGCGAAAACCAGCAATTGTTCATGATGATTTCGCGAAATGGCGCCGATCGGAAATACAGCCACAACACTCATCGTTCGTAGCTGAGGGCGCCAAACGAAGCACCGCAATAGGTTTCCTGCTGACTTACGTTTGTACAGCTCAGAAAAAGAAAAAGGCCCCAGACGGGGCCTTTTTTGTTGGTGGCCTGGGGCAGATTCTCACTTCCTCCACGCCATTTTTGACTGGTGCATCTATGGCACGAAACAACTTGCCACACAGCTTTGGCGCGCCGAATCTACGCCATTCAGACAGGTCTGTTTGGCCCCGTCAATAAATGATGCGCAAGCCGGATCGGGTCCACAGATGACCGCCGAATCCCACGTTATCGCGCAATCCTGGACACCGGCTTCATAAGGTGCCAGACAGCTGGTTTCACAGGCCATAGGTGCTGGCGCTGGCGGTTCCGTCGTTGCAGGCGGCTCTGGCGGCGCAGGCGGTTCCAGCGGCGCAGGTGGTTCCAGCGGCGCAGGTGGTTCCAGCGGTGCTGGCGGTTCCAGCGGTGCAGGTGGTGCCGACGGTGCAGGCGGATCAGATGGTGCCGGCGGC
>BFAU01000029.1 GCA_008975185.1 bacterium MnTg04
CGAGTTTCTCCAGGCCGGCGATTGCCGTACCCAGCCATGGGAATACCGGGTCCGCATCCTGATCCGAGAAATCGGTCTGGCGCAATCGGTGATCGATATTTTTCGTGCCCAAACCATCGGCCAGGCGCGATAACAGGTAAAACTCCTCGAGCGTGCTGTTTGGTGACGCCAGCATGCCGATCTGCTCAGCGCCCTTTTCCGTCGAGATTCTCTTCATGCCGGCCGCGGCCCGTGCGAGCGCATCTTCCCAACTGGTCTCGCGCCACTCGCCTTCGCTCTTGACCATCGGCTTTTCGACGCGGTCACTGGCGTAAATGCCATAACATGCATAACGATCGCGGTCGGAAATCCAGGTCTCATTGATTTCCTCGTTCTTGCGCGGCACCACGCGCAAAAGCTTCCCTCTGAGCACGTGGCCAAACAGGTTGGCGCCGGTGCAATCGTGCGGCGACACCATCGGCACCTGACGCATCTCCCAGCTTCGTGCCCGGAATCTGAATGGTTTGTTGTTGAGTGCGCCGACCGGGCACAGATCGATAACGTTGCCCGACAATTGATGATCGACCGTCTTGCCGATGTAGGTACCGATCTGCATGGTCTCGCCACGCCCGATCGTGCCGAGTTCCTGGAATCCGGCGATCTCGTCGGTAAACCGGGTACATCGCGTGCAATGAATACAGCGAGTCATATCGGTTGAAATGAGCGGTCCAATGTCCTTGTCCCTGACCACCCTTTTGCGCTCGGTAAATCGCGACGCATCCTTGCCGTAGCCCATCGCGAGATCCTGGAGTTCGCATTCGCCGCCCTGGTCGCAGATCGGGCAATCCAGCGGGTGATTGATCAGCAAAAACTCCATGACCGCTTTCTGCGCGTCCCGGGCGTATGCCGAGCGGGTAAACACTTTCATGCCATCGGCGACCGGCGTCGCACAGGCCGGCAAAGGCTTGGGCGCGTTCTCGACTTCGACCAGGCACATCCGGCAATTGGCGGCGACGGTCAGTTTCTCGTGATAGCAAAACCTCGGCACATAAACGCGCTGCTCATCGGTCACTTCGATGATCATTTGCCCCTGGCGTGCCGTGGTCGGTACGCCGTCTATCTCGATGTCGACAAAATCTTCGCTCATTCAGTTTTATTCCGCTTTTTTCTGCTTCAGGCTGCGACTTTAGCGCTTCGCTCAACGATGCTGCGTCCGCGATGCTCCAGCATGTACTTGAATTCATGGCCGAAATGTTCGATAAAACTCTGCACCGGCCAGGCCGCCGCATCGCCCAGCGCGCAAATAGTGTGTCCTTCGATGCGGCCAGCCACATCAAGCAACATCTCCAGATCGCCCTGCCGCCCCTTGCCACTCATGATCCGCCGTATCACGCGGTTCATCCAGCCCGTGCCTTCACGGCATGGCGTGCATTGGCCGCACTGTTCGACGAAATAAAATCGCGACAAACGCTCGAGTACACCGACCATGCAAGTGGTTTCGTCCATCACGATCACGCCGGCGGAGCCCAGCGACGAACCCGCTGCCTGCAACGAGCCGTGATCCATATTGCACTCGAGAATGATTTCCGCCGGCAGTACCTTTACCGATGATCCGCCCGGAATCACCGCCTTCAGCTTATTGCCGTCGCGCACGCCGCCCGCGAGTTCGAGCAAATCCTTGAACGATATGCCCAGGCCGACTTCGAAATTCCCCGGTTTGTTGACATGACCGGAAACCGAGAACACACAAGGGCCGCCCGAGCCTTCGCTGCCCAGATCGGCAAACCATGTTGCGCCGTTGCGAATAATGCTCGGTACCGAAGCATAGCTTTGCGTGTTGTTGATATTGCTGGGCCGGCCATAGATGCCGTAATTGGCCGGGAACGGAGGTTTGTAGCGAGGCCTTCCCTGTTTGCCTTCCAGCGATTCGAGCATCGCCGTTTCTTCGCCGCAGATATAAGCGCCGGCACCGATGAAGGTATGAATCGTGTAATCGAAACCGGAACCGAGAATGTTTTTACCGAGCAGACCGGCCGCTTCTGCGTCGACGACTGCCGCTTCAAAACGCGGCACCGGTTCGGCCATGAATTCGCCGCGGATATAGTTGTAGCCAATGCTGGCGCCCATGCAATAGCCGCCGATCGCCATGCCCTCGATTACCGAGTGCGGGTTATAGCGCAGAATATCCCGGTCGTGACAGGTACCCGGCTCGCTTTCGTCCGAGTTGCACAACACATAGTTCTGGCCGGGTGCCTCCCTCGGCATAAAGCTCCATTTCAGCCCGGTCGGGAAACCGGCGCCGCCCCGCCCCCGCAAACCCGAAGCCTTGATAATCTCGATCAGGTCTTGCGGCGGGATTTTCTCGGCAAGAATTTTTTTCCAGGCCTCATACCCCCCCACCTTGAGATAATTCTCAAGGGTCCACGGCTGGTCGAATTGCAGCGTCGTGAAACAGACCTGGTTGGATTCCATCGCCATTACTCCAGTCCACCCAGGATGCTATCCACTTTTTCCGTAGACAGATTTTCGTAGTAAACGTGATCGATCATCATCATCGGCGCGCCATCGCATGCGGCAAGACATTCTTCTTCCTGTTTCAGGTAGAACTTGCCATCGACGGTGCTCTCACCGGTCTTGATTCCGAGCTTTTTCTCCAGGTGATCGACGATGCGATCGCAACCGTTCAGCATGCAGGAAATATTGGTGCAAACCGAAATGCTGTGGCGGCCAACCGGTTTGGTCTCAAACATGGAGTAAAAAGTCGCCACCTCATAGACCTGGACCACTGGCAGATCCAGATAATCGGCCACCGCCGTCATCAGCCCATCGCTAAGAAAGCCATGGTTCTCATGCTGTGCCGCCTGCAAGGCTCCGATCAGCGCCGAGCGCTGCTTGCCCTCGGGAAATTTTGCCACCCAACGATCGATTCCCGCGCGCACGTGCGCCGACAATTTCCCGCCATGGTTGTTGTTGTTAGCGCCCATTAACGGTCGATCTCGCCAAATACAATATCCTGGGTGCCGATGATGGAGACAACATCCGCCAGCATATGGCCGGTTACCATCTCGCTCATCGATGACAGATGGGCAAATCCCGCCGCCCTGATTTTGACTCGATACGGCTTGTTCGCGCCATCGGAAATCAGGTACACGCCGAACTCCCCTTTTGGATGTTCGATCGCCGCGTAGACTTCACCTTCGGGCACGCAATAACCCTCGGTAAACAATTTGAAATGGTGGATCAGCGATTCCATGTCGTCCTTCATCTCCACGCGGGTCGGCGGTACAACCTTTTGGTCGCTTATCATGACCGGGCCGGGATTTTCCCGCAGCCAGGCTATGCATTGCCTGATGATCTGGTTCGACTGACGCATTTCCTCGACCCGAACCAGATAGCGGTCGTAACAATCGCCATTGACGCCGACCGGTATATCAAATTCGACCCGATCGTAAACTTCATACGGCTGTTTCTTGCGTAGGTCCC
>BFAU01000030.1 GCA_008975185.1 bacterium MnTg04
GTCATCGCGACGATCCACTGGAAATGATCCAGATTGTTGGTATTGATAAATATCTCGAACGGTCTGCGGCCTTCATGCTCTGTGCCGCCATTGAGCACGATGTCGTTGATGGTTATGTACATCGCATGATCCATGCCCGGGCTTTTCAGCTTGTAGGTAGACCCTTCCAGCATCTCCGGCCGTTCCAGTTTTTCGTGCATCTGGACAACTTTGGGCTTGGGCTCCGCTTCCCGGTCCGCTTTGCCGGCAGATTGCCCGGCACCAGCTGCATCGGCTTTATCGATCCGATAGTCAACTATTTTCCCCTCGATTTTCACGGGTTTCATTCTTCAATCTCCCGGACCTGTGCGGCAGGCCCGCTGTTAATGTAGTCGGGTTTGGGCAAGCCGCCAGCCACATGCCGCTCCAGCCAGGAAGTTACGGGTATGTCCTGGTCGTCCTTGACCATCAGTCCAGCACGAAGCCAGTTCTGACGGCCCGCCCAAATTTCGAATGTTGCTTGCTCTTGCCGTTTTTTCCAGTTACGTAAATAAACGCTCACTGTTTTCCCTCTTTCCCTTTAAAGCGACGGTTCCCGCTGGTGCCAAAAACGCAGGGGACCGTTAAATCGGTTGCGGCCCAACGATCCACCATCCCGGCGATTAACGCTGGCTCCCTGTCGTAGTCAGAATTTGCCGTAATAACCCTCTTTCAATGCATCGAAAAGATTGGCCGCGCTGTGCACCTCGCCATCGTATTCAATCTCCTCGTCGCCTTTTAATGCCATTTGAGTTCCGTCTTCGAGCGTGAATACATAGGTCGTATTTTTCAGGTCCTTTTCCTTGACCAGCACGCCCTGAAACGCTTCAGGGTTAAACCGGAACGTAGTGCAGCCCTTGAGCCCCTGCTCGTAGGCGTAGATATAGATGTCCTTGAATTCTTCGTAGGGAAAGTCCGTCGGGATATTGGCTGTCTTGGATATGGACGAATCAATCCATTTCTGTGCAGCCGCCTGGATGTCGACATGTTGTCGCGGGCTGATATCGTCGGCGGTGACAAAATATTCCGGCAACTTGTTTTCGGCGCTCTCCGGGTCCGGGCTGGCATTGGCATTCACCAACTCCCGGTAGGCCAGCAATTCGAACGAGTAAACAGCGACTTTTTCCTTGGTTTTGCGGCCTTCCCTGATCACGTTGCGGAAATAGTGGTGCGCGAAGCTGGGCTCGATTCCATTGCTGGCATTATTGGCCAGCGATAACGATATCGTTCCGGTTGGCGCGATCGAATTGTGGTGGGTAAACCGGCTGCCCACTTCCGCCAGCTCTTCGACGAGATCTGGCGCCACTGCGGCGACTTTCTGCATATAACGGCTATAACGGGCATGCAACACCTTGCCGGCGATCCGTGCGCCGACCTGCCAGCCATCGCGTTTCATCTCAGGCCGTTTGCGCAGCATTTCCGCCGTGACCTTGAACTCCTGGTTCATGATCGGCGCCGGGCCTTTTTCACGGCTGAGCTCCAGCCCCGTTTCCCAACCGGTCAGCGCGAGTTCCCTGGCGACTTTCTCGGTAAATTCGATCGAATCCTTCTCGCCATAAATCATGCGCAACATGGTCAGGGTGGAGCCCAGGCCCAGGAACCCCATGCCATGCCGTCTTTTGTTGACGATCTCTTCGCGCTGCTTACCCAAAGGCAAACCATTGACTTCCACGACGTTGTCGAGCATGCGGGTGAACACCTTGACGACCTTCCGGAACTCCACCCAGTCGAAATCGGCGTCAGCGCTAAACGGTTCGCTGACGAACCGGGTCAGGTTTATCGATCCAAGCAGGCACGAACCGTATGGCGGCAATGGCTGCTCGCCGCAGGGGTTTGTCGCGCGCACGTTTTCGATCCACCAGTTGTTGTTCTGCTCGTTGACCCGGTCGATCAGGATGAACCCCGGCTCGGCGAAATCGTAAGTGGAACTCATGATGACATCCCACATCCGCTGGGCCGGCATGGTCTTGTAGATGCGGCAGGCCACCAGCCCTTCGTCGTTGCGGACAAAATCTCCCTCGCCCGGCCACTCGCGCCAGATATACTCATCGGCATTTTGCAAATCGAGATTTTCCTTGACCGCTTCCCGGCGACTGACCGGGAAGGCGAGATGCCAGGGCTTGTCCTCTTTCACCGCCCGCATGAATTCATCGGTAATCAGCAAGGAAAGATTGAACTGGCGAAGGCGGCCCGCTTCGCGCTTGACGCGAACGAATTCCAGCGTATCCGGATGACCGACATCGAAGGTGCCCATCTGGGCGCCGCGACGACCACCCGCCGATGACACCGTGAAACACATTTTGTCGTAAATATCCATGAACGACAGCGGCCCGGATGTATAGGCTCCTGCACCGGATACATAGGCGCCTCGAGGCCTCAAGGTCGAAAATTCGTAACCGATTCCGCAACCGGCCTTCAAGGTCATGCCCGCTTCCTTGACCTTGTCCAGGATTTCGGCCATCGAGTCGTTAATCGTTCCGGACACCGTGCAGTTGATGGTCGAAGTCGCCGGTTTGTGCTCGGCAGCGCCCGCATTGGATATGATGCGGCCAGCCGGAATAGCTCCTTTTCGTAGAGCCCAGATAAACCGCTCGGCCCAGTATTCCTGTTTTTCGGGCGCTTCGACCGCGGCCAGCGCGTTGGCGACCCGCAGATAAGTATCATCGACCCTTTGGTCGATGATTTTTCCGTCCTTGGCCTTGAGTCTGTATTTAGTGTCCCAGATGTCCAGTGAGGCGGCCTGAAAGGTTATTTCGCCCAGGTCCTTTGGGTCGATTTTTCTAGCTGTTTTCATAGCCCGGCTTGGTGTCCCCTTCCATGCAATGCTTTGCATCGCTTGTTATTTTTTGCGCGCATTACCCATTTTTCAGGGGTCTGCATGCCAATTTCCCCATTCCCGACCGGCTTTTCGGCCTTCGCCATGAAAAATCAGGAAAACACAATATGTAGTGCCGGGGAAGGAAGATTATGCCGCCGTCTATCAGCTGTCAAGGTATTTTTCTCTGTGGAAAACTCTATAAGTGTCAATAAGTTATAGCATAAACATGAATTTCTCTATTAAATACAGGCGTCTGTCTGAAAAAAGCGATGGTTTTGCTGCACCACAAGATATTGTGTTCACCGGATTCTGACATCTTTTCCACAGCTGGTTAACAGCTTTATCCCCGACTGGCCCGGTCGGGGACTTGAAATTTCGCCAAACGGCCATAAAAAACAGTCAGGAAAAAATTGAATTACCCGGAGGTAAAACTGATGAACATGATTCGCTATCAACCGTGGGGCCTGGTGCACAGACTGCACCATGACCTGGATCGGATGCTGGACAGGCAGTGGCGGGACGAGGATGAAACGACTTCCCCGGTCAGCGACTGGTTGCCGGCCGTAGACATCGAGGAAGAAGACCGGCAGTTTGTTCTGCGTGCCGATATCCCCGGCGTCGACCCGAAAGACATTTAAATCACCATGGACAAGGGTGTCCTGACCTTACG
>BFAU01000031.1 GCA_008975185.1 bacterium MnTg04
GAGGCCTATGCCGTTGCCACCGGACACGCGACCCGCGCCATCGAGCTGGAACCATCTGCGGGCGGTCCCTACGCAACACTCGGCTATATGAACATGCGGCGTTGGCGCTGGAAGAGTGCTGCGCCACAGTTCAAACGCGCTCTTGAACTTGACAAAAACAATACGACGGTCAACCAGTGGCACTCAAACTATCTGAACGATGTGCTTTTTGGTGCGGATGCACTGATAGCAGCGCAACAAGCGCACAAAATTGACCGCGCATCCCCGGCTGTCAATGTTGTGCTTGCATTCAATTACGTGCTGTCGGGAAGCGAATACAATGAGCTGGCTTTGAAACATAGTGCCGCTGCAAAGGAATACGGTTACGCCGGCTTGTTCGATGATCACATGAGTTTTGTCGTCAGGCTGCGTCGCGGAGAATTTGAACAGGCGGCCAAAAAACTGGTCCGGGCATATCAAGAGGCGGGCAAAGACAGCTCGTGGATTGAACCATTTACCAACGCCATGAAAGACCCGGATAAAAGTCCGGAAGCACTTGAGGCGCTGAAGTTGGCACAATCCAGCGGAAACGCATCAGACGGTGAACTGTTCTTTCGCTATGCGTTACTGGGTAAGGCAGACGAATTTTTCGCGCTTGCAGCCATTCACATTGATGATCAACGTCTGCCATATGTTTATACACTGTTGCCCGAGGCCCGCCCGATCCGTTCGGACCCGCGCTTTGCCGGATTGATGGAAAAAATCGGTCTGATAGAGTTCTGGCGACAAAACGGCTGGCCACCTGTGTGCCAGCCGCTAGCCGATTCGGTGCGATGCCAGTGATTCATTACTTCTGGCAACACCGAACACCCTGCCCAAGGTTTTGCCCGCGCCGGCTTGGCGGGCGTATGCTGCGGCAATTACTTATCGACCCTCTACTTTCCGAAGCGCAATATTTCATCTCTGTATATGTTCCCGCGAGATATTGCTTTGCCCGCCACAAACGAGATTACTGACAGGCTATTTGCACTGCGCAATCGCTATGGCGCGGCGCAGTCTAGTTAAGAACTTCGCCTGCTGCAAAGCCTGAAGACATCCGGCCGTGTGTATACGCCGAGCCATATGGATTATGTACTCGAGGATATCGACCAGGTCTGGCACCGACGCAAGGAAATTCGCGGTATGAAAATCACCGAGGCGCCGGATTTCCTGCGCCATTTCACGGCAAGGTTCGAGTGGCTGTAGTGGCGGCCCGCGGACATTCTGGAACTTGCTTTGTTCCTGCCGGACTAACCGACGCGACCAACCGGCACTCGCCAGGACAATGAAAGCAATACACTAGTGCAGGCAATCGGCCAAGAATTTTTCGGTCTCTGTCAGGAACTTGAGTCGATTAATGTAAAGACTCAGGTAGTGATCTCCGTTTTCCAGTCGTATAAATTCATATTCCTTGCCATGCTTTTTCAATGCTTTCGCCATCTTGACGGATTGTTCTTTCCTCATTTTCCGAAAATTTGAAAACAGGAACTATCTTCGGCGCGGTGATATCGAATATAGCGACTGTATATATATTTTGGTTGTTGACACGCACAGCCAGAAACTTGCCGCCAGGAGAAATTTCAAGATCGGTAAACATCGGCAATTCCGCAAAGTCCGCAGCTGTCGGTGCGGCAAGAGTTGCGTTGCTGAGCAGGCTCAAAAAACCAATACCGATGATTAGTATCGTTATCAACATGGATTTCTTCGCCATCGCAGGGTGCTTCATGTCCCGCCCCTGTGCCTAATTGGATGTCTGCACGATTATCATGATCAGGCTGAATTTAGTCTAACCAAACCATAGCAGATAGCGCTGCTAACCGCCGAATCGGCGATATAACCCGCGGTTTGGTGTAGGCTTCGATCTGAATAACCATAAAGAGGAAAGAGGTATGAACTTTCTGAGTAGCTTGTCTCCCCATGTACACTGGGGTCTGCGCCTGTCACTGGCCGCGACCTTTCTTTATCACGGTTGGGGTAAATTTCCGATCGTGGAACCGATGATGGGCATGCCCGTCGCCGCCATCTGGATCCTGGCTCTTGGTGAAATCGCCGCCGGCGCGATGTTGATCGCCGGCGCGTTTGGCAAGGAAATGCTGACTCGGCTGGGCGCCCTGATCGTTATCGTCGTCATGATCGGCGCCATCGTGATGGTTCATGCCAAAAACGGCTTCAATGTCATGAATGGCGGTATGGAGTTCCAGATACTGATGCTGATGGCCGCACTGTACCTGGCCGCAAAGGGGAACAACGCCTAGAGGATGTGTCGGTTCGTTCCACCGTCCAAAATGCTCGCTCGTTTTGTCGAACCTGTGACCCCGGCAATTTTCCGGCCGTCGCGGCTTGCGCGCTAATCTGCCGCAGACACGTCTGACTTTTGTTCACCTCCAGGGGCGGTTCATTCCCGTCGGCGAAGTGTTGAAGGAATTCGTCACGTAGTCAGCGGTCCACGATATAGTCGCCGACCACACCAGGTCACTCGATTTGAGTGACTAAATAACCCGGTTGGTCGCCGATGCGTCGCTATCGGTTAGCTGGGGGGTGCTTCCATGAAAATGCATTTGACCCGACGGGAAACGCTTAAACTATTGGCGGCAGGTGCTGCAGGGTTGATGATGCCCGGCGTGCCGGTTTTCGGAGCCATGCGCAAAAGCGTCGAATACCGCCGTCTCGGGCGCACCAATCTTCGTGTGTCTGTCGTAGGTTTCGGTAGTTTGTCCATCGGGCTGGCCAGTACCGAGCAGCAACCCGTAACCCGGTTGCTCAATCAGGCCCTGGACGCGGGCCTGAACATCATTGACACAGCCGAGTGTTACGGACATCCCGACAAAAACCATGCCGAGATACTCATCGGCAACGCGATCGGATCTCGACGTGACGAATACGTGCTCAGTTCGAAGGTCGGCCACGAGAATGGTCATTTCGGACAAGGCAGTGACTGGTCCTCGGCGTCTATTCACCGAACGATCGATCGAAGTTTGAAGCGACTCAAGACGGATCACCTGGATATCGTTCATCTGCACGGCTGCTCGGTGGAGATACTCCGGGCTGGTGAGGTTGTCGAAGCCCTGAAAAAGGCCCGCCAGGCCAGCAAGATTCGGTTCCTGGCCTACGCCGGCAGCGGTGAGCGGGTCCGTTATGCCATCGAAACGAATGAGTTCGACGTTGTTCAACTCACGCTCAATGTCTTTGAACAGAACGCTATCGACGATCTGCTGCCATTGGCTCAGAAACGGGACATCGGTGTGATCGCAAAGCGCCCCATTGGCAACGCCGTCTGGCGATTTCCGGAGCGGCCCGAATGGGAGTGGTACGCGGAATACTGGGATCTCATAAAACCGCTGGATTACCCATTCTTCACAGGCGATGCACTCACCGACCCCGGACCGGAAGGCGCCTCTGGCATGGCGCTGCGTTTCCTCACCAGCACGCCCGGTGTGCATACAGCCATTGTCGGTACTACCAGTCCCGGTCGCTGGACCCAGAACAATGACAATGTTACTGTCGGACTGTTATCCGCCGAACAATATCGGGCCATCC
>BFAU01000032.1 GCA_008975185.1 bacterium MnTg04
AGACCCTGGTTTACCGGCGAACCGGCGACTGGGGCGGCATAAAAAAACTACTGCCGGCACTGCGCCGCCGCGGCAAGAAAAGTGAGACGCTTGCCGGGCTGGAACAGCAGGTCTTTGGCGGCCTGATGCAACAGGCGGCGCGCAAAAAAGACACCGCCATGCTCGACAGCCTTTGGAAGGAAATGCCCGGCCGCCTCAGGTCGGACCTCTCGATCCTCCGCGCCTACTTCGGCGGCCTGATTGCCGCCGGCCGTCACGGTCTGGAAGCGCGGCTGCGCAAAGCCATCAAGGCTGGCTGGGACGCCCGGTTGATCGAATTGTATGGACAGTTGGAAACACCTGCGGCAAGCCGGATAAAAAGAGTCGAAGACTGGCTTCTTGAACGCAGTGAGGACCCTGAATTGCTGAAAACCGCCGGCCTCCTTTGCATGCAGGAAAAACTCTGGGGAAAAGCCCGCAGTTATCTGGAAAGCAGTGTCGGCATTCGTCCGGACCCGGCGACCTACCAGCTATACGGCCAGCTGCTCGAACAGCTCGGCGAATCGGTTGGCGCGGCAGAGGCCTTTCGTCACGGCCTCGGGCTGGTCAGCCCCGCCGGTCTGCCGGCGCTTGAAAAACTCCCCCAGTCTTAGCCTGCATGCCCCCGGGGTGGACTAGTCGAGCGCATATTCGAACGAATCAAAATGCAACTGGTCCTCCGGCAGCCCATGCGCGGCAAAATCCGCGCGCGCGGCGTCGATCATCTGCGGCGGGCCACTCAGGTAAACCTGGTGGCCGGATAAATCAGGGTATTCTTCGAGCACGGCCTGGTGCACCCAGCCTTTGGCGCCAGCCCAGTTATCCTGACCGGCAGCCTCCGACAACACCGGTGTATAGCGCAGGGTCGGCCGCACCCCCACCCACTCGCGAATCAGGCCGTCTTCATACAGGTCGATTTCCTGGCACGCCCCCCAGAACAGGTGCATGGGCCGCTTCAAGCCTGCCTGGAACACCTGCCGCAACATGCCCTTGATCGGCGCAAAACCGGTACCGCCGGCAACGAAAATGATCGGGCGCGCATCCTTCTCATCCACAAAAAACCCGCCCAGCGGGCCCTCGAGGCGCAGCAGGGCTTTTTCCTGGCACTCGCCGAAAACCCAGCCACTAAAACGCCCACCCGGCACCTTGCGCACATGGATTTCCAATGGATCGGCGTCATGCGGCGGCGAGGCGATGGAAAAACTCCGCCGTTTCCCGTCCCGCAGCAGGAAATCAACATACTGGCCGGCGCGAAAAAGAAAAGGCTCGACCGATGGCAGTTTCAAAAACAGGGCCATGACATCGGGCGCCAGCTGTTTCATGCGCTGAACCCTGCACGGCAGGCGATGGGTGCTGATCCCGGGGCCCGGATCGAGTTCGCGGACCTCGATTTCCAGGTCGACGCTGGTTTTCGCCTGGCAAAGCAACACCCGACCGGCCGGTCCGTCAGCAGGCAACAAGCCGATCGGCGGACCGTGCAAGTAGCTGAACTCTCCGTTGATGATCCTCGCCAGGCACGAGCGGCAACTCCCGCCACGACAGGAATGCGGCAACTGGATGCCCTGCCTCAGCGCGGCGATCAGGATGCTTTCGTCCTGCTCCACACTGAACTTCCGGCCGGACGGCCTGATTACGACGTCGCTGGTCATCCCGACAATCGTGTGTTGATGCCGGCGATTCGAATCAGGGTTGGCTGCGCTTGCTATCCAGCCAGGATGTGATCGACGCCCATTGGGCCCAGTCGGGCCAGGCAAGGTATTCCGGCAGTTCGAAAATCCCCATGCCGCGGTTATAGGCGCGCACATAGTTCTGTGCGTCCCGCAGCTTGCCGATATACGGCAGGCGCAACCTGCGCAAATAGACCTCGAGTTCGTCGAATATCAGCGTATTTTCATTGACCCGGTTGGCGACCACGCCGATCCGGACCTGCTTTCGATCGACCTTGCCGACCTGCCGGAGTTCATTGACGAATCGGTGGGTCGCCTTGATATCGATGGATGACGGCAACACCGGCACAACGATGGTTTCGGCGTTTTTCATCAGGGTGGTCAACTCGCGGCCGTGTGACCTCGCCGGCGCATCCATGACCACAACATCCGCGTTTCTCGGTACCTGCCGCAACCCGCTATCGAAAGCCGGTACGCCGACTATCGGATCGAGATTATCGGGCCGCCCATCCAGCCAGTCGAGGCTGGATTGTTGCGGATCGTAATCAGCCAGCGCGACAATCTGTCCCTGATTGGCGTAATAGGTCGCGATGTTGGTTGCCAGCGTGCTCTTGCCGCAGCCGCCTTTCGCGTTCATCACCATGATGTGTCTCATGAATGTCCCCTTTGTTGTTGTTTGGCAGGCTGTCGAGCCTGGCCTGCTTGTGCGGTCTTATGTCAAGTTTGCCTCAGCGGGCCATGCGCTGGCAAACCGTTGACGGTCATGCCTGTTGCTCGATGCCGAGCCGATCCCAGATTTCATCGACCCGTTGCCTGACGTCCGCGCTCATGCTGATCGGCCTCCCCCAGGTCCGCTGGGTTTCCTGCGGCCATTTGTCGGTCGCATCGATCCCCATCTTGGAGCCCAGCCCGGCGACCGGCGAGGCGAAATCCAGGTAGTCGATGGGCGTATTCTCGATAATCAGCGTGTCCCTGGCCGGGTCCACCCGGGTCGTGATCGCCCAGATCACATCTTCCCAGTTGCGCACATCCACATCATGATCGGTGACGACGATAATCTTGGTGTACATGAACTGCTTGAGACAGGACCAGATGCCCATCATGACGCGTTTTGCGTGGCCGGCGTATTGTTTGCGGATACTGACCACGGCCATGCGGTACGAACAGCCCTCGGGCGGCAGATAGAAATCCTGAATTTCCGGAAACTGTTTTTGTATCAGCGGTACAAACACTTCATTGAGGGCGACACCGAGTATTGCCGGCTCGTCCGGCGGCCGGCCGGTGTAAGTACTGTGATAAATGGGGTCCTCCCGCATCGTCATGCGTTCGACCGTGAAAACCGGAAACTCCTCGACCTCGTTGTAATAACCGGTGTGATCGCCGAACGGCCCTTCCTGCGCGAAGTCGTCCGGGTAGATATATCCTTCCAGTACGATCTCGGCGCTGGCCGGAACATCGAGACCGGCGTGCAGGCAGCTTGCGACCTTGCTGCGCTTTCCCCTGAGCAAACCGGCGAACGCGTATTCGGACAGGCTGTCCGGAATCGGCGTCACCGCAGCCAGCATGGTTGCGGGGTCCGCGCCCAGCGCAACCGCAACGGGGAAAGGCTGATCCGGGTATTTTTGCTGCCAGTCCCGCAGATCCAGCGCACCGCCTCGATGTGCCAGCCAGCGCATGATAAGGCGATTGCGACCGATCAGCTGTTGCCGGTATATACCCAGGTTTTGCCGCTGTTTTTCGGGTCCGCGGGTTATCGTCAGCCCCCAGGTCACCAGCGGACCCGCATCCTCGGGCCAGCAGGTCTGGATCGGCAGGCTACCCAGGTCCACGGCGTCGCCTTCGATAATCTTCTGCTGACAAGCCGGCTTGCGTACACGGCTGGGCGCCATCTGCA
>BFAU01000033.1 GCA_008975185.1 bacterium MnTg04
GATCTTCAAGATGCCGATCGAACAAGCGGCGACACTCGAGGACACCGCAGTCAATGCCTGAACCCGGCGACAACACGGCGACGATCCATACGCCACTGCGGCTGGCGGCAATAGCGGCGTGCCTGTGGCTGGCCGGTTGCAGCTCGGTCGACTGGCTGCTCCCCAAAACCGAGGAATTCACCAGCCTGACCGGCTACATCGAAACCATGCAATTGCTGAGCACCGGCGACCCGGCAACCCAGGCCGAAGTATTCCAGCAAGCCCAGATTGCCGTCCGTACCGATCCCACCCCATTCAACCGCCTGCGCCTCGCACTCGCCTATGCCGCCCCGGCGCACCCATCGCACGACCCGAAGCGCGCGAAAGCCCTGCTCAACGAATTGCGCGCCAGCCCCGAGCTGCTGACCGAGAGCGAACGACAATTGGTCGCCGCGCAACTGGCGCAGGTCGAGCAAGTGATCTGGCTGAGCGGCGAAAACCGCTCGTTGAAAGGCGGCGTGGCCCGGAAACAACGCCAGACCCGCGAGCTGGGCTCGGTCATCGACGAGTTGCAAAAAGAGCTGGCCTCCGCCCAATCCAAGCTCGAGGCGATCAGCAACCTTGAACGATCGATCCTTTTGGGTAATGGTCAGCCGGACAGCGGCACCAATTCCGCCGGCAACTAGCGAAGCAAAAACAATATGGCGACCCGCAAAGGCAAAATCCTGCTTGTCGATGACGACCCCGGCCTGCTCAAACTGCTGACCATCCGGTTGAAAACGGAAGGCTATGACGTCGAAGCGGTAGCCAGCGGCGATCGCGCGCTGGCGGTTGGCGCCAGTTTCCGGCCCGACCTGGTGATTAGCGACCTGCGCATGGACACCATGGACGGGATCGGCCTGCTCAAGGAATTGCAAAAGCGCTGGCCCGGACTGATGGTTATTTTAATCACCGCCCACGGCACCATCCCCGATGCCGTCGAAGCCACCCAGCTCGGCGCCTTCGCCTTCCTGACCAAGCCGATCGACAAAACCGAGTTGCTCGGCAACGTTTCCCGGGCGATGGAAATATCCGGCCTGAGCAGCGCCTCCGAGGACTGGAACAGCGACATCATCACCCGCAGCCCGGCGATGGAAGAACGCCTGCAGCAAGCGCTGATGGTCGCCGAGACCGATGCCCGCGTGCTGATCACCGGGGAAACCGGCACCGGCAAGGATCTGCTGGCGCGCGCGATCCACAAGGCCGGCCCCAGGAAAGACATGCCCTTCATCGCGATCAACTGCAGCGCGATGGCCGAAAACCTGCTCGAGTCCGAGTTGTTCGGCCACGAAAAAGGCGCCTTCACCGGCGCCACCCGCGACCACATGGGCCTGTTCAAGGCGGCCGAAGGCGGCACCTTGCTGCTCGATGAGATCGGCGACATGCCGATGCGCCTGCAAGTCAAGCTGCTGCGCGTGCTGCAGGAAAACCAGGTGCGCGCCGTTGGCAGCACCGACGCCTTGCCGATCGACGTGCGGGTCATCTCCGCCACCCATCGCGATCTCAAGGAACTGCTGATGGCCGGCGCCTTCCGCGAAGACCTCTATTACCGGCTCAATGTCGTCAACATCGATATGCCGCCGCTGCGCAAACGCCGCGAAGACATCCCCCTGCTGATCGCCTTCTTCCAGGAACAAATCGGCATCGAAAGCGGCATGCCGAGAAAGGTCTATTCGCCAGAGGCGATCGAAGTGCTGGTCGCATCCGACTGGCCCGGCAACATACGCCAGCTGTATAACGTGGTCAGGCAAAACGCCGTGCTCTCACGCAGCCCGGTGATCAGCGCCGAACTGGTCATCAACTCGCTCGGCGGCGACAGCCACGAACTGCCCGGCTTCGCCGAAGCCCGCGACGAGTTCACCCGCACCTATCTTTCACAGATCCTCCAGATCACCGAAGGCAACGTCAGCCAGGCCGCCCGCCTGGCCAAAAGAAACCGCACCGATTTCTAT
The DNA here is from genome assembly GCA_008975185.1 of bacterium MnTg04. Taxonomy (GTDB): domain Bacteria; phylum Pseudomonadota; class Gammaproteobacteria; order Steroidobacterales; family MnTg04; genus MnTg04. The sequence goes on from BFAU01000033.1 coordinate 1,971, forward strand.
AAATTACTGGCCCGGCACGGACTCGAGCCGGACATGTTCAAGCCGGCTTAGCCCTACCCGTTCTGCACTACGAAGTTGCGCATTTCTTGCGGAAATCACCGCCGCCGCCCGTTCCAGCGGAAACTATTTTTCATAATTCACCAAAGAAAATACTCCGGGCGCGCGATGGCGATTTGTTGTTCAACCGAAACTTAGCCTTTTTACATAACAAAGCACATTAAGAGTTGTCTGTCAGCGACGACACCCCCAGCGATCACCCCGCTTTGACCGTGCCGTGTAGCTTGCTACAGTCCGCCGCCTGGAATTGCAGGCTGTTGTTTCTTCGGACTTTATTGGGACCAAAAGCGCTCCCGAATCGCCACGGGAAAATCCGGACCCAGGAGGCCGAACCAGGCTTCACTTCGAACTGAACCGGGGTGGCCCTTGCCGGCGGTAATGCCGATGGCTATCTATCGTGTCGGCGGCCATTCATAGATCGCCAGCTTATGCAAAGTGCCTTATGTGAAACCGTTTACATTAAGGAAAATTCGTATTTGCCGCATGTTGTTTTACTGGTATAAAGACCTTGGAACTGAAAAAGGCAAACCCGTTGAAAGACGGGGACGCAAAGCCACCGATCTACGGGAAGCATCCTACGATAGCGGGGTCGCCAGACATCCTTCACCACCAGTTCCCACTGGTGCGTGCAGCCAGTTGGCTAACCCGATCCGTAAACCGCCCCCACCGTGGCGCAGCTTATTCAGTTGTGGCAGGCGCTGCACCTGGTGCGTGTCTGATGAGAAACAACAGGCAAAGGATTGCGGAATAGTGGTCGGGAAGTCACTGAAAAGAGTATTTGTGTTGCTGTGTGCGACAAGCGTGCTGGTTGCATGCGGGCATGGCGGAGAAGAAGAGGCTCCAAACAAAGCGCCGTTGATTTCGGGTGAGCCGGAAGAGTGCATCTTACCGGGTGGCTTTTACGATTTTCTACCGACAGCATCCGATCCTGATGGCGACCCTTTAAGTTTTGGTATTAGTGGAAAGCCTGTATGGGCCGAGTTTAGTTCTGCCAACGGTCGGCTGACGGGAACACCGACTGACGCCGATGTTGGCATTTATACCGATATTCGTATTCGAGCCAGCGATGGTGAAGACACCGCGTATCTTTCCAGCTTTTCGATTGATGTAGCACAGGCGGTAAACGGGCAAGCCTCGCTATCGTGGACGCCACCGATTACCAATACGGACGGTTCTACACTGACAGACCTCGACGCATACAATATTTATTTCGGTACCGAAGAACACCAATACCCCTTTGAAGTACGAGTTAACAACCCAGGCGTTGCTGATTTTATCGTCGATCGCCTCTGCCCCAACATCTATTACTTTGCCGTGACAGCCATTAATGCCCAGGGCGTTGAAAGTGACCTATCCAACATTACAACGATAGTGGTGCTTTGACCGACGCTTGAATTAAATACCGGGCATCGGTACAGGGTTAGGCGAAAACCGATCAACGGCCTTTATTTCACTACGTGAATATTTCCAGCCTTTTTTGAGTCTTTAAGCCTGTTTTTGCGCTTGTTTTTCTTGAGTATCTCTTCGTTAGCGTGGCTGCCAGTTTGGTCCAGATTCTCACTAGCAAT
>BFAU01000034.1 GCA_008975185.1 bacterium MnTg04
GCAGCAACGCACGTGGCAACAGCAATAGTCGCCGGTCCTCCGGCAATTGTTGAATCTGGCGCGCAAAGTCGCGCGTATCCTCCGGCAGTATGCGCATGCCCTCGGCAACCGGGACGAGATCAGCGTCAAACAGACGACGCTCTTCCACCGTCGTCTTAGCCTTGAAGACCATGATGGCCAGGGCCCAAATACCGAGAATAAAACAGGATTCCTGCTCCAGGTCTTTTATCAACACCCAGACTCGACGCTCGCGCACGTAGTCAGGGCTCGCCGCCAACGCGATTTTTTCGGCAGCGATAATCTGCGTCGCATTTGGCCGAACAACCGAGACGTAAAACGCATGCACGATAATGATCGCAATAATCAATGCGAACAGCTGGTAAACGAACTCAATCGGAATGTTTTTTTTATTCATGGGTGTCCAATCTGGCTAGATGTCGGTAGGGAATGCAATGGACTGATCGGCCGGAACGTCTTCGCTGGGCCGAAAATCTTTGTCATCGACATCCTGGTAATACTCGTCGTCGACCACGTTTTCATCCTGCTCTTCAGCTTCGGCCTCATCTTCGGTCTCCGGCTGAACGGTTTCATCGGCCTCAGCATCCGGGTCTTCCTGCGACCAGGCCGCAACGGCGAACATTCCGATAAGCAGGATCATCAACAGGAATCGGTGCACAGCGGTTTCTCCTTCAAAACGGCCTATTACATTGTTGACCGCAGGCAGGCGGGATTGTCGCATGAAATTTCAATCGAGGGTTCGGGCGATCCGAAATCCGACGTCGGATCGCGGCGCGGAACCATAGTCCCGAAAGCTGATCCTTAGCTCGGTATCACTCGCGTGGCGCCAGGATGAGCCGCGGATGACATAGGATCTGCCATTCTCCGGTCCCAGCGGATCGACGATCGGCGTCTTCATGCCGGGCGTCGGCACCGTGTAGAAATCATTCACCCATTCGGCAACGTTGCCACTACCGTCGTAGATGCCGATGGCGCTGGGTGGGAACTTGCCCGTTGGCGCGGTCGACGCGAAGCCATCGTCATATCTCGGCAAAATTGTGGGCACCAGATCCATTGCGGATCGGCCGGCAAAATTGCCGGAATTGCTTTTCGGCGGCATCTCCTTCCCCCACGCAAATTTTGCGGCGCCCTGGGAGCCGGAATAGCGGATTGCCCACACCCATTCGGCTTCCGTCGGCAGACGATAGCCATTGCTTAGCGGACGGATTACGAGCCACTCACCGAACTTCTCTTCGTACGCAGGCGACAGACCTTCAATCGCACTGAGCCAGTTGCAATATTCGGCCGCATCGGCCCAGGTGACCCTGGCGACCGGATTGGTATCTGCCGCCATGGAAGGATGAATATCGCTGCCCGAATCGTGAAGCTCACGAAATTGTGCAAACTCCCTGTTGCTTACTTCGCGAACTCCGATCAGGTATGGCCGGGATATCGTGACCGGCACGAGTACTTCATTGGCACGACGTCCTTGCTCAGAACGGGATGCGCCCATCATGAACGTACCGGGCTCGATCCGGCGCATAACCTGCCCTGATGACGTTTTCTGCGTCACCTCAATCTTGGAACGCTCGATGTCTTGTAGCGATCGCAATGTCGCGACGACGGTCTGAGGATATCCGGGTCTTGGCGTTACTGTTCGGGTCCAGCTCTCATAGCCCGATTTTTTGACCTCGATGCGATGCGGTGCAGAACTGAGATTCAGTGTTGTCGACCCACTGCCACGAGCGCGCCCATCGACGTATACAGTGGCACTCGCGGGAGAAACATTGACTGTCAATCGGCCGGTTCGGGCCGACAGATCGACCGTAATAGAATCGCTCGCCGCGGCGTTCAGGCGCACCCGGCGGCTCGACGATCCGTAGCCGGCCTTCGACAGGCCGATGACATAGTCGATGCCCGGCGACAATGCCAGGCTGATTGGCGACTGGCCGCGGTAGCGTCCGTCAACGGTGATATTCGCACCACGTGGGATCGAGTTAACCTGGAGCGTGGCGTTGGCTGGCTGCAGGCGAATCAGCGGCAGCGTCTGGTCAATATTCGGTCTCGCGACCACGGTGCCATCCCAGGCCTTGAAGCCATCGCGGACGACACTGATCTGGTGAGTGCCTTCGAGGAGTTCGAGCGTCGCCGGCGTCTCACCGACTTGCGTATTTCCTGAAAAAATTGCTGCACCAGCAGGTTCGGAACTTATGGCCACGTTCGACCAGCGTGGTACGAGCTGCACTGACAGTATTTCCTCACGCCCGAGCCCAGCCATGTCGATGATGTCGGAGAATGGCAGGTACCGATCCGCCTGAACGCTGACACTATGTTCGCCAGGCTGCAATTCAATCGGGCCATACGGCGCTTTACCAATCATGCGGTTGTCGACCGAGACGATGGCATCGACAGGCGGCAGAGTCTCGATGGACAGCCGCCCGGGCAGGCGGCGCAACTCCAGCTCAATGGTCATGCTGGGTTCGTCGCCGACGTTAAATGCCTGGCTAATATCGTAATAGCCCTGCTTGCGAACATTGACCGTATATTCGCCACTCCTGAGCAAGATGCGATCTCCAAGCGGCAGCCGAAACCAGCCGCCGGCGATTTCGACGCTATCGGGGTCAGGAGGATTCACCTCAAACTGGATCGACTTTGCACTGAAGAGCAGGTAGGACACGAGCAGAAGAATGGCAAGGCCGATGCCTGCGATTGTTTTCAGCCGGCTGCGATGCGGCTCTTCGACCATCGCCTGCGTCTTCGACGCGCGTTGAAACGCTGTTGGCGCAATCGTCTCGTCTTCTTCGGTTGCAGAATCAGCCAGTTCGGGGGGCTGCGTGACATATGCGCTGTCTTCAAGGTGGACTTCAAGCACCAGTCTGTCATCGGTCACAGATACAGAAATGCGACTGCCGAAGAATTCGAGCTGATCCGTATCAATGAGACGGCGGCTGGCAAGCAAGGGTTCGCCATTGACTTGCATCGACGAATCGCGTCCCACCGGCTGCACAAAAGGCGCGCCATCAAGAAGGTCGATCAGTACAACCGGGCCGCCGCCAGGTCCGGGCAGGCGGAGACCGCAATTGCTGCCGGTTCCGACACGCAGTGGCAGGCTGCCAGTATCAATGCGCCGTTCGCCTTCAACGTCCCTGATAATCAGATGATCGAAACTCAAATCGCTTCCTCACAGCGAATAACCACAGGCTTGGGTTCGAGCTCCGGGCCTACCAGAAATTCTAGTCGAACGTCACGGTAACCCGGGCGACTACCCACGGCGACATACGTGCCGGGACGAAGACTCAGCTCACGTGTTGCGAAGCTGCCGAGTTTACCAACTTTGTAGATCGACACACTGGTAACGTTGTCCGAAATCAGCTGCACGCGAAGAGGCGTCGCGGCGCGCTTGAGCAGTCGCGACAATTCATCCCGCTTGTCACCGAGCCGCGGACCGATTTCAGGCATGCGCGTAATGTTGACGACCAGCGTGGTCGCTCGCTGCATCGTCGACGGCGAACTAAGTTTGTCCGGCTCTCCGATGTATTCATCAAGCTTTTCGTGCAGTGCCGCCATTTGCTGAGCGGTGGCCAGCCCTTGTTGTGCGAATTCGAGATTGTCGTCTATCTCGAGGATTCTCTCGTAGGTTGTTACGACGGTTTC
>BFAU01000035.1 GCA_008975185.1 bacterium MnTg04
TGCTGCCTCATTTCGACCCGGTCGCCACTTTTTGGCGCCCCGCCCTGCTTTTCTCGACGCTGTCATTCATCGCCTTGCTGTCGCTCGGCCTGTACCGCTCCAACCAGCGGTTTTTATATGTCGGTTCTTTGATGCGGGCGTTTTCGGGCATCCTGATCGGCGGCGCGGCTGCGGCATTCATTTTTTATCTGGCGCCCGGTTGGTCTATAGAGCGTATCCATCTGCTCGCCTCCGGGATGTTCGCTTTTGCCGGCACCGCACTCTTGCGCGCCGTTTTCTACCGCGTCATCGACGAAAACCTGTTCAAAAGAAATGTGCTCATTTATGGCTCGGGCATACGCGCGGCGAGTATCGGCCGGTTGCGCCGCCGCTCCGACCAGCGCGGATTTCGACTGCACGGCTATGTCCAGGCAGATGGCGATCGCAGTGGAGGAAATGGCGAGCGGTTACTGTCCGTCAACGGGTCGCTGGTTGACTACGCCATGGGCAACGACATCGACGAAATTATCATTGCCGTCGATGATCGGCGACAGGATTTCCCGTTGAAGGATTTGCTGGATTGTCGTCTGCAGGGCATCGACGTCATCGAACTGGTCAGTTTTCTCGAACGCGAATCGGGCAAGGTTGCGCTGGAGGTGCTGAACCCGAGCTGGCTGATTCTGTCCGGCGGTTTCCGGAAATCGCTGTGGGGGAAGTTGAGCGGGCGGACGCTGGACTTGGTTGCCAGCACGGTGATTGTCTTGCTGACCTGGCCGTTGATGCTGCTCGTTTCGCTCGCGATCCTGATCGAGGACGGGCCGCGCAGCAAGGTTATCTATCGCCAGCGCCGGGTCGGGCTCGATGGCAAGCTGTTTCGTCTCCTCAAGTTCAGAAGCATGCGCGAAGACGCCGAGACCGACGGCGGCGCACGCTGGGCGACCACCAATGACAGTCGCGTGACCCGGGTCGGGAGGTGCATCCGCCGTCTGCGCCTGGACGAACTGCCGCAGATCTTCAATGTATTAAAAGGCGATATGAGCTTCGTCGGCCCGCGGCCGGAGCGGCCGGAATTTGTCGCCGGGCTCAATGAGACGATCCCGTATTACCGCGAACGGCATTGCGTCAAACCCGGCATCACGGGCTGGGCGCAACTTTGTTATCCCTATGGGTCTTCAAAAAAAGACGCGCTCGAGAAGCTCCAGTTCGACTTATATTATGTAAAGAACCACAACCTGATGTTCGACCTGATGATCCTGCTGCAAACCGCGGAAGTGGTGTTCCTCGGCAAGGGGGCACGTTGAACATGACGGTCAGGGGAATTACGCGGTGAGCAGCTTCGGTACAGTCAGTTACGCGTTGGCCGCCGGCCTGTTTGGCATCCTCGCGATCCTGCTGCTGACCTCCTGGCGAGGCCGCCTGCAAGGTGGGTTATTGATCGGCGCGAGTTTCGTCACGGTTATCTGGGCCACGCTGATCGCCATGCAGGGCAAGACCCCGACGATACCGCTGGCCGGTGTCGTAACCGCGGAATTTCTGCGCGATGGCGTCTGGATCATGTTCTTGTCCAACCTCGCTGCCGCGCTGGGCGTATCCAGCCTGACCCGGCGGCTGGCGCATCTCGCCTGGGCGGGCGCGCTGACGATCGCGTTGTTGCTGTGGTGGCAAAGCTCAGGTCTGTCCACGGCTGCGAGCGGCGTCGTGCTGGTGCCGGGCGGCCTCGCGGTCGCATTGATGGGACTGATCCTGATCGAACAAATCTACCGCAACGCGCCGGCACAAACTCGTCCTGCTCTCAAATACATCCTGTTCGCCATCGGCGGCCTGTTCGCTTACGACTTGTTTCTCTACTCGCAGGCTTTCCTGTTCAAAACCATTTCCACCGACGCATGGAACGTGCGCGGCCTGGTCAACGCAATGCTGGTGCCATTTCTTGCCCTGGCGGTGCGGCGCAACCCGAACCTGTCGCTGGAACTGTTCGTGTCCAGGCACGTGGTTTTTTATTCCACGACCCTGACTGCGGTCGGTATCTACCTGGTCGCGATGTCGGCCGGCGCTTATTACATCCGCCTGTTCGGCGGGACCTGGGGCGGCGTCGTGCAAATCGTATTTGTCGCCGGCGGCATCGGCATATTGCTGGCCTTGCTGACCAGCGGCTCGTTGCGCGGACGGTTGCGGGTCTTCCTGGTCAAGCATTTTTACAAGAACAAGTTCGATTATCGTGAAGAATGGCTGCGGCTGATCGGAGAAATGACGACGCAGTCGGGCGGCCGCGACCTGTACGCGATGCCGGTGCGCGCGTTATCGCATATTGTGGGCAGCGACGGCGGCAGTCTGTGGCTCTACGACGAAACCCGGAAGATTTATGACTGCCGTGCCAGCGTCGGTACCGAGGAAATCCTCGAAACCCTGCATGAGGACGACAGCCTCGTCGAGTTCCTGCAAAACCGGCAATGGATCATCGAGATGGAGGAGTGGCGGCGACACCCGGAAAATTACGCCAACCTGGCGATGCCGAGTTGCCTGATCAAGGACTCTTGTACCGCCTTGATCGTACCCTTGCTGCTCGGTGAAAAACTGACCGGTTTTGTCGTTCTGCATGCCGGGCAACGGACCGAGGGCCTGGACTACGAAGACCGCGATTTGCTGAAAACCGCGGGGCGCCAGCTCGCGACCCATCTCGCCCGCCATGAAGCCGACGAGCGGCTCACCGAGAGCCGCCAGTTCGATGCCTATCACCGGCTGACCGCCTTCATCATGCACGACATCAAAAACCTGGTCGCGCAGTTGTCGCTGCTGGTCGGTAACGCCGAAAAACACAAGGCGAAACCGGAATTCGTCGACGACATGATCGAGACGGTCGCCAACTCGGTGGAGCGCATGAACCGGTTGATGGATCAGTTGCGCCATGGCGAGCCGCAGGAGCAAGTCCAGAGCATGGAGTTGGGCGAGGCCGCCGAGCGGGCGATCCGCCGCTGTGCCGAGCGCCGCCCGATCCCCGAGTTGATCGGCGACGCGGAATCCGTGCGGGTCAAAGCGGACTCTGGTCGCCTCGTGCAAATGCTCGAACACCTGATCCGCAACGCCCAGGATGCGACCTCCGACGATGGCAGCGTGCGCGTCCGGGTCTTCAAGAAGTCCTCGCAGGCCTGCCTGCGGGTCGAAGACAGCGGCAGCGGCATGGATGAAGCGTTTATCCGCGAACGGTTGTTCAAGCCGTTCGACAGCACCAAGGGGACCCGCGGCATGGGCATCGGCGCCTACCAGGTACGCGACTACGCGCAGACGATGGGCGGGCAAATCAACGTGTACTCGGAGCCCGGTAGCGGCAGTTGTTTCGAAATTCTGCTGCCGCTCGATAGGAGTATTGACAAGAATGAAGCCGTTGCCGCTGATTCGCTAACCGGTACGGGCTGAGGAAAACGACAGAGTGAGCCGATGGCGAAAGATGAAAAAAACAAACTGCTGATCGTCGAGGACGACATGGGGCTGCAGAAACAGCTTAAATGGTGTTTCGCAGACTACGAGCTGTCGTTCGCCGACGATCGTGAGTCGGCGATCGCCCAGTTGCGGCGTAACGAACCTGCCGTGGTCTTGCAGGACCTGGGCTTGCCGCCGGATGCCGAGGGCGTCAGCGAAGGCATCGCCACGCTCGAGGAAATCCTGACGCTCTCGCCCGAGACCAAGGTCATTGTCGTCACCGGCAACGACGACATCGAGAACGCGGTCCGCTCGGTCGGTCTGGGAGCCTATGATTTTTATCGCAAGCCGGTCGATACCGATGTGCTCAAGCTGCTGGTCGAACGGGCGTTTGACATGTGGCAGCTCGAAGAACAGAACCGAC
>BFAU01000036.1 GCA_008975185.1 bacterium MnTg04
CCCGAAGGACGATTTGATCAGCGCATTCGCCTCGCTTGAAAGCGATGGCGATGCGTTGAGCCGGGACGAGCTGATCGCAAGTTGCATGATGTTGCTCAACGCCGGCCACGAAGCGGTCGTCAACTCGGCCGGCAACGGTCTGCTGGCCTTGCTGCGTCATCCCGATCAAATGCGGGGGCTGCAACGCGATCCGGCGATGATAAAAACGGCGATCGAGGAAATGCTGCGCTACGATTCGCCGTTGCAATTTTTCCATCGCTTCGCGCTCGAGGACATGGAATATGGCGGTTTCGAATTCCGCAGGGGCGACACGCTCGGCCTGCTCTACGGGTCCGCAAATCGCGATCCCGCCGCATTCGAGCACGCCGACACTTTCGATATAGCCCGCGACCCGAACCATCACCTGGCTTTTGGCCTGGGTTCGCATTTCTGCCTGGGGTCGCCATTGGCGCGGCTGGAATTGGAAATCCTGTTCAGTAAATTGTTACGGCGATTTCCCGATATTCAGTTGGCGGATGAGCAACCCAGGTATCGCACCGGCCTGGTGTTTCGGGGCTTACAGCAATTACGTGTGCGCTTGTAAATGTCGGGACATTTTTTTCGGGCTCGTGCAGGAGCGGCTCGTAGGAGGGCCTTCAGGCCCGATTGGCGTTCGTATCGGGCCTGAAGGACCTCCTGCAGGCGCTGAGGAAAGCTAGCCGCCGACCGGGTGCCAGGTCGTTTTGAATTCCTGGGTGTCGCGGATCAAATAGGGGCCCTGGGCCTTCTCCGTGCTCCAGTCGATATCGGTGCGGCGGACCACGCGCTTGATGTTGTTCGCCGCGTGTAACTGGATTTCCCGGTCCACGGCCGCATCGCCGTCGCAATACACGATCGCATTGACATCCATGTGCGCGGCAAATTGTTCGGTCAATTCTTCCCGCGACCCGGTCAGGACATTGACCACACCGGCCTGCAGGTCGGATGCGTGCAGCACCTCGGTGAAACTGATCGCGCTCAAAGGCATCGAGTAAGAGGCCAGAGCCACGCAGGTGTTGCCCCCGGCGATGGCCGCGGCGATGTTTGAAACCAGGCCCAGCAAGCCGCTTGTTTCCGGTGCGATGATCGTGACGACGCCGGTCGGTTCGGGGACGGTAAAATTAAAATGCGATGAACTTACCGGGTTGACCGAGCTGAACACTTGCTGGAATTTGTCGGTCCAGCCGGCGTAATAAACCAGCCGGTCGATGCTGGCAGCGACCTCTTTAGTGGCTTTTGCTTTCGATAGCCCTTGTTTGACGAGTTCGGCCACGAACTGTTCGCTCCGCCCTTCGAGCATTTCCGCGACCCGGTAGAGAATCTGTCCGCGCAGGTAAGCGCTCGTGCGCGACCAGCCGGCAAATGCCTTGCGCGCGGCGACCACGGCCTCGCGGGTATCCTTGCGGCTGCTCAGGCAGATGTTGGCAATGACCTCATCGTTGTTTTTCAAGGCGTAGTAGCGGCCGGACTCGGTACGCGGGAACTTGCCGTCGATATAGAGCTTGTAGGTCTTGCCGACCGCCAGGCGCGTCTTTTTGTTTTTCGGGTTAGCCATGGGACATTGCCATCACGACAACTCCAGGTAGGCGTCGAGTCCGTGCAGGCCGCCTTCCCGCCCCATGCCGCTTTCCTTGTAACCGCCAAACGGCGACGCCGGGTCGAACTTGTTGAAGGTGTTCGCCCAGATCACGCCGGCACGAATCGCGCGGGTCATCTTGAATATCTTCGCGCCTTTGTCGGTCCAGACCCCCCCGGACAGCCCATACGGGGTGTTGTTCGCCTTATCCAGGCCTTCTTCGAGCGTACGGAAAGTCTGAACGGTCAGCACCGGCCCGAAGATTTCCTCCTGGACCACGCGGTTCGACTGCGACACGCCGGTGAACAAGGTCGGCCGGCACCAGTAACCGGTATCCGGCAGCGTGCCCGAGCTTTGGTAAATCTCGCCGCCTTCTTCCTGGCCGATGCGCAAGTAGTCCTCGATTTTTTCCAGTTGCGCGGATGAATTGATCGCGCCGATATCGGTGTTCTTGTCCAGTGGATCGCCGACGATCAGCGACTCCATTCGATCCTTGAGCTTCCGGATCACCTCGTCCGCGACCGATTCCTGCACCAGCAGGCGCGAGCCGGCACAGCAAACATGGCCCTGGTTGAAGAAGATGCCGTTGACGATGCCCTCGACGGCTTCATCGATCGCGGCATCGGCAAAAATAATGTTGGCGGCCTTGCCACCGAGTTCCAGCGTGTATTTCGTCGATGTCCCGGCGAGGCTTTTTTGGATCGAACGGCCGACGGCAGTAGACCCGGTAAACGCAATCTTGTCGATGTCCGGGTGATCGACTAAAGCGGCGCCGGTATCGCCGGCGCCGGTGATTATATTGACCACGCCGGGCGGCAGGCCGGCATCGCGGACCACTTCGGCGAGCTTCAGCGCGGTCAGCGGCGTGGTCTCGGCCGGCTTTAGCACCACCGTATTTCCGCAGGCCAGCGCAGGCGCGATTTTCCATGCCGCCATCAGCAGCGGGAAATTCCACGGGATAATCTGGCCGGCAACGCCCAGCGCCGCCACCTGCTTTCCCGGGAAGGCATATTCCAGCTTGTCGGCCCAGCCCGCGTAATAAAAGAAATGCGCGGCAGCCAGCGGTATGTCGATATCGCGCGACTCGCGTATCGGCTTGCCCCCGTCGAGCGATTCGATCACGGCAAACTCGCGGGCTCTTTCCTGCAACACGCGCGCAATCCGGTATATGTACTTGCCGCGTTCGGCGGGCTTCAGTTTCGACCAGCTTGTCTTGTAGGCCTTTCGTGCGGCCTTGACCGCTCGATCTACATCGTCCTTGCCGGCCGAGGCAATCCGCGCCAGCACTTTCTCATTGGCGGGGTTGATGCTGTCGAAGTAGCGTCCTTCTTTAGGCGCGACAAACTCACCACCGATAAACAACTCGTATTGTTCGTCGATGCGGATGTGGTCCGTACTCTCCGGCGCCGGGTCGTATTGCCAGTCGGTGTCGAATGCGAGCTTGCTGGTGGTTTCGTCCACGATCAATCCCTGGAGAAATAATCGGCGGACTGGTAGACGCCGGTTTGCTGTTTTTGTAATTGCATGATCAGGTCGTTGGCCAGGCTGCTGGCGCCGAAACGGAACCACTCGGGGCTCATCCAGGCCTGGCCGAGGGTCTCCCGCAGCATTACCAGGTATTGTATCGCCAGCTTCGCCTTCGAGATACCGCCAGCGGGTTTCATGCCGACCTGCCGGCCAGTCTCGTAGTAATGGTCGCGAATGGCCTGCAGCATGACCAGCGTTACCGGCATCGTCGCCGCCGGCTGAATTTTGCCGGTCGAAGTCTTGATGAAATTGGCGCCGGCATGCATGGCAAGCACGCTGGCCCGGCGCACCTGGTCGAGCGTGCCCAGTTCGCCCGTTTCCAATATGACTTTCAGGTGGGCGCCGCCGCAGGCATCCCTGACCGCGGCAATCTCATCGAAAACATAGCCATAATCGCCCCGCAGGAATGCGCCCCGGGAAATCACCATGTCGATTTCGTCGGCGCCTTCGGCGACCGCGATTTTGGTTTCCTCCAGCTTGATGCTCAAAGGCGCCATGCCGCTGGGAAACGCGGTCGCCACCGACGCGACCTTGATCTCTCCGGCGAGTCCCTGGTTTTGCAGGGCCTTTCTGGCTATGCCGACCATGATCGGATAAACGCAGACCGCCGCCACATGCGGCAGGCCCGGCATTGAATCGTGCAGGTGAATGGCTTTCTGGCACAACTGGCGCACCTTGCCCGGCGTGTCCTGGCCCTCCAGCGTGGTCAGATCGATCATGCCCAG
>BFAU01000037.1 GCA_008975185.1 bacterium MnTg04
CCTTGCAGGAGTTTTCACCCTGGTAGTGGCCGTCTGCGTCCAGCTGGGTCGCCCACAGCCCGCCCAGTTTCGAGGCACCCTCGAACAGCCGCACCGGGTGTCCGGAACGCGCGAGCAGCAACGCGGCGGTCATGCCGCTGGGCCCGCCACCGATAACCACTATATCCTTGGAGATACTCATGACCTTCCCGAAAATTTGGCGTCTTACACCAAAATGACAACAGTTCATTAGTTGTGTACTAGTGTTATACATAACTATAGCACTAATGAGGGCAGGTGTGTACAGCGTAATTATCTGGGAATTTGTATTTCGCCAAAGCAGTGAAACGCCCAGCAGCCGCTCAATAGGTATTGACAAGTTAACTACTCAGCCGCAACGAAAATAAGCGGAAATCGACCGTTACGCTACAGCGCAGTTCCAAGACGCAAATGCGCGCAGTCGGAAACCTCTGTAGTTCTTGGCTGAAACCAGGTGACGGCCGAGATTGAATAAATTGTACACAGCGGCATGTACCGCCAGGAACCGCTGAGCCTGCCGCATACTTTTGAATCGACGCATGACCCGTTCTCTAACTCGCGTCGGCTGATGGGAAAGTTCTGCTCTGTTATTAGCATACTGACTTGTATCGTGAATCGTATCCGGGATGAGGTCTCGATGTGCGACCCCATAGCTTCTCAACTTGTCCGTCACTATCTTTCTGGGTTCCATTCGATGTGCCTTCAATAGTCGTTTGAAGAAGCGCTTAGCGGCCTTGCCGTCGCGTCGACGCTGTAGAAACACATCGACGATTTCGCCATCCTGATCGACAGCGCGCCATAAATAATGCTGCTTACCATCAATTTTCACGAAGACCTCATCAATGAAAAATGTATCTCCGTATCCCTGGTGCTTCTTTTTCAAACGACGAACATATTTCAAACCGAACTTATTGCACCACAGACGAATTGCCTCATAGCTAACGGTGATTCCACGTTCAGCCAGCAAATCTTCGATATCTCGATGGCTGAGATTGAATCGATAATAGAGCCAAACTGCGTATTGAATGATTTCCGGCGGAAATCGGTGACGCTTGTACATCGTGGTTGGCCTTTTCATCCAACAATTACGCTTTAACGCCACTTAACTTGTCAATACCCTTTTTTGCACTGAAACAGTGTGCTGGTATGCGCACCGCCATAGTCGCCTAGCATGGCTATGCCTCGATCGGCGATCCGGGCATTCACGATTTCTTTGCTCAGCGGTTGGTTCTTTTCATAGCAATGTGGGCACCCGGTGCGAGTCATCACGCTGTTTGGAGTTGTTTCCCATCGGTGACCCTTACTGCATTGAAATAGAGCTATTGACTGAGATGTTTCGTATTTGCTGATTAAGGTGATGCCTTTACCTGCTAGCCGATCGCGCACAGTTTCTTCAGAAAGTCGCATCTTCTTGGAGGCGGAGATTCTTCCGCACTCTGGGCAGCCTTTCCCGGACAGAATGTTGTTTGGCCTTGCTTCCCAGACGTTGCCGCAGCTGCATTCGAATCGCGCCTTGACTGTTTGTCGCACATACTCGTCGAGCATGACGATGCCGCGATTCGCTAACCGCTCATTCACAATCTCTTTGGTTAATCTCTTCCTAGGCATCTTACTTTTGGTTTTACGATTCTGAGTGGAAGAGTTTTGTCCGATGAGTCGTATCAACGTCCGCTTTGGGTCATTAGCGGACCTTTTCGGCAAGTTTAGCTTAATGACCGCTTTTGAGCGTAAAGCGGACATCGGCCCTCGAATTCAAAGCCCAGTATGGCTGAAATATTGTTGCGCAAAACACCTCAATTGGTTCATGTAGGCAACTTGTAGGATCCGGACGAATGAGGGCGGCAACTTGGGATATTTGTCGCCTACATAGTGCCTACACGGAAAATCAGCGGCCCAGAAAGGGCCGCTAACTTGTTGATTGTATGGCGCGCCCGGAGAGATTCGAACTCCCGACCGCCTGGTTCGTAGCCAGGTACTCTATCCAGCTGAGCTACGGGCGCGTTGTTTACTTCTATTTTGGCGGAGAGGGAGGGATTCGAACCCTCGAAGGGCTTTTAACCCTTACTCCCTTAGCAGGGGAGCGCTTTCGACCACTCAGCCACCTCTCCGTTCTTTCCTTTATTGGCCTTTTAGACCAGCAAAGGGTCGCAAATGATACTGGCACGCTAGCCCCCGGTAAAGGTTTTGCCGCCGTCTGTCAGGTATCGTTTTCGGCGTCTCCCGGGTCGGCCTCTGCGCCAGCCTCTGCGGCGGCCTTCGCGGCCAGTTCTTTCTGAATTCTTATGAAAATCTCTTCGCGGTGTACGGATATTTCTTTTGGTGCGTTGATGCCGATCCGGACCTGGTTGCCTTTGACCCCCAGTACCGTGACGGTTACATCTGTCCCTATCACCACTGTTTCTCCAACACGCCTTGTCAGAATCAGCATCTTGCTATCCTCCATGCCCTTTTGGGCGATCCCTCTTTTTTTATTGCTTTAGCCCCGGGCTTCCTAGCTGCCCAGGTTGGACCGGTCCGCTCAGCCTTGCCTGGCCGCGGGTTCCTGGTCCAGTCCGAAGGCGTCGTGCAAACAGCGCACTCCGTCTTCGAGTCTTACCTCGTCCACCAGCACCGAGATGCGAATTTCCGATGTGGACAATATGCGCAGGTTGATGCCCTGCTCCGCCAGGGCCTCCAGCAAGGTTGCGCCAACGCTGGCGTGCGAGCGCATCCCGGCGCCCACAACCGATATCTTCGCCACCCTTTCTTCGGTGCGGACCGCGGCGCCATCCATGCCCTTTGCCGCTGCCCGAACCAGTTCACCGGCTCGCTCATGATCCTGCCGGTGAACGGTAAAACTGATATCCACGTGACCGTCGCGGGGCGCATTGAGGACGATCATGTCCACATCGATGCGCGCGTCCGACAGCGGCTTGAGAAGCTGGAGTGCCATGCCAGGCTGGTCCGGAATGCTGGTGACGGTAATTTCCGCCTCGTCCCGGTTAAACGCTATCCCTGACACCACCGGTGCTTCCACATCCGCCTCCTGCAGACTGATCAGCGTTCCGCTGCCCGGCCGGAAGCTGGACATCACCCGCAAGGGTACCTTGTATTTGCTGGCGAATTCCACTGCGCGGTTCTGCAGCACCCGCGACCCCTGGCCTGCGAGCTCGATCATTTCCTCGAATGTCAGGTGTTTCAGCAGCCGCGCCTGCGGGACCATGCGTGGGTCGGTGGTATAAACACCATCCACATCGGTCAGGATCTGGCACTCGTCGGCGCCCAGCGATGCGGCCAGTGCGACGGCCGTGGTATCCGAGCCGCCACGCCCGATGGTGGTGGTATTTCCCTGCTCATCGACGCCTTGAAACCCGGCCACGACCGGGATGCAACCCGCGTCGATATCGCGGCTAAGCACCTCGGTATCCACGCCGGTAATGCAGGCCTTGCCGGGGACCGATTCGGTCCGAATCCCGATCTGGGCGCCGGTATAGGAGCGCGCCGGACAACCGAGGCGCCGCAATACGATCGCCATGACCGATACCGCGACTTGCTCGCCGGTCGCCAGCAAGGCATCGAG
The DNA here is from genome assembly GCA_008975185.1 of bacterium MnTg04. Lineage (GTDB taxonomy): Bacteria > Pseudomonadota > Gammaproteobacteria > Steroidobacterales > MnTg04 > MnTg04. The sequence continues at coordinate 3,578 of BFAU01000037.1, forward strand.
TTCCCGTGGGTCGGGGTCGGGACACGCGCTGTTGGCCAGATCGTTCAGCCGGTCGGTGCTGTCCCCCATCGCGGACAGGACCAGGACCACCTGGTGGCCTTGTTCGCGCAGTTCCATGGCGCGCCGGGCGTGGTTTTCCATCAATGCCACCGATGCCACCGAGGAACCGCCGTATTTCTGGACGATCAGCCCCATGTCATCGATCCGCCACCGGCCTGCTCAGCTCACCGCAACCGGTCAGCCGCTGAGCGCAGCCTCGACCAGCGAGGAAACGCTGGCCAGCGCCTCATCCAGCTTCGATGGGTCGTTGCCGCCCGCCTGGGCGAAGTCGGGCCGGCCGCCGCCTTTGCCGCCGACCGCCTCG
>BFAU01000038.1 GCA_008975185.1 bacterium MnTg04
CCATGAAGACCCGGGCCCTGACCAGGCCACCGGGGAAGATCACCAACGAGAATCCCATCGCTTCGAGATTCGTGGCGGTCAGAGCGGGTGTCATTCCCCCTTCCACCATGTTGGCCATCATCGGTAGGCGCCCGGCAAACCGTTCCGAAATCCGCTGCAAATCCGCTTTCGACGCGGGAGCCTCGATAAAAAGCATGTCAGCACCCGCTTGCGCATATTGCTCCGCACGATCGAGGACGGCGTCAATGCCCTCTACCGCTACCGCGTCGGTCCGCGCAATAATCAGCATGTCAGGGTTCTGCCTCGCGTCAACGGCAGCTCTGATCTTGCCTGCCATGTCGTTGGCAGAGATTACCGACTTACCACTCAGATGCCCGCAACGTTTTGGAAACGTCTGGTCCTCCAGTTGGATCGCAGCAGCCCCCTCGCGCTCCAGCCTTTTTACCGTTTGCATGACATTGAGGGCGTTGCCATAGCCGGTATCCGCATCAACTATGATTGGCAGATCGACGCGCGTGCTCATCGCGGCCAGCGCTGACGCCACATCATCAAGGCTCAGAAGCCCAAGGTCGGGCTTGCCAAATCTTGCATACGCTATGCTGGCCCCTGACAAGTACGCTGTTTCAAACCCGGCTTCTGCAACCAGCATCGCGCCGAGCGCGTCATAAACGCCTGGCGCGACCACGATTTCAGGCCGGGACAACAAAGATTCCAAATGTTTGACGCGCGTCATGTCGGGTCCCCATTTTTAAGCTCAGCAGCGAGCTTTCGCTCGAGATGGGGAATTAGCCCACCAGCTTCGATCATACTTATCAGGTGTTCGGGCAACGGCTCGCATTCATAACTGTCGTTTTGTGTCCGATTCTCGATGCGTCCCGCGCGTGCATCAACGATCAATATGTCGCCTGGTTTTACCGCGCAAATTGCAGGACAAACGACAGCCACGAGCCCCAAATTTAAAGCGTTGCGATAAAAGATGCCGCCGAAAGACCTGGCCACCACTGCCTCGATCCCCAGGATCTTGAGTACCTGTGCGGCCTGTTCGCGCGATGATCCCAGCCCGAAGTTGCGCCCACCCACGACAACATCACCATCGGCTACGCCAGGGGCAAACGCGGGGTCCACGGCCTCGAGACAATGTTTGGCCAGTTCTGCGACCGGTCCCTTCATATACTGTCCGGGCGCAAGCACGTCGGTATCGATATCGTCGCCGAACACCCAGGCTCGGCCTCCACTCGATCGTTCAGCCATTTTCGCCACATCGTTGAATCAGAAACTCGCGGGGGTCGCAAATAGCACCGCTCACCGCTGACGCAGCAACGGTGTAGGGCGAGCCCAGAAAAACCTTTGAACTGGCTGCACCCATGCGTCCTTTGAAATTCCGCGCGGTCGTTGAAATGCAGACCTCCTCTTCCGCAAGAATACCTGCACCCAGACCGGCACAGGCACCGCAACCTGTGGGCATCAGAATTGCTCCGGCCTCGGTCAGAGCTTGCAAGGTTCCATCGGCAGCGGCGGCCGCCGTTGTCCGAGTCGAGGCGGGCGCTACCAGCAGTCGGATGCCCGTGGCGACCTGCCGTCCTTTCAGCACTTCGGCGGCCATCCTCAGATCAACCAGTTTTGCCCCTGTGCAGGCGCCGATATAAGCCTGCTGGATCACCGTGCCCTGGACCGTGCTGACCGGTCTGGCGTTCGCCGGACTGCCGGGCAACGCCACATGCGGTTCCAGATTTGAGACATCGAATTCGTGAGTACACCGGTATTCGGCATCCTTGTCGCCCTGCCAGCGTTCTATATCGCCGGGATCACCTCCGGCTTCACGAATATATCTGGCCGTTGTCTCGTCGGCCGCGATCAGGCCCGCCTGGGCACCCAATTCGGCAGCCATATTGGAAAGCGTCATACGCTCCGTCATGGGCATTGCTGTGACCGCCTCACCGGCAAACTGAACGGCTTGGTATTGGCCGCCATCCATGCCAAGACGCGCACATAACGCCAGCATCATGTCCTTGGCGGAAACACCTGCTGCCAGCTTGCCCGAACAATTGATCAGGATGGTTTCCGGAACCTTGATCCAGGTTTCCCCGGTCGCAAGCACAGCCACCATTTCGGTGGCTCCGATCCCGAACATAAAACAACCGAAGGCACCACCGGTGGTCGAATGGCTGTCACCGCCAACGACGAAAAGACCTGGTTTCAGGTGGCCCCGCTCAGGTAGCACCACATGACAAATTCCCTGCATATCATAGAAATTTTCAATCTTGTGCTCGGCGGCCCATTTGCGCGTCAGGGCCAGAACACCGGCGCTGGCGGCGTCGATGGCGGGAACCAAATGATCCGTAACCAAGACAACCTTACTGGCATCCCAGACACCGGTACCCAAACGCTCCAAAACAGGTCCGATACGACGGGGACCAGACAAATCATGGAGCATAGCCAGATCTACCGCGCAGGTTACGATCTCACCGACCGCGACCTGGTCACGACCGGCTGCTCTTGCAATGATCTTTTGTGCCAACGTTGCCGCCATTACATCACCCCCAAATACGAGCGCCTGACATCTTCATTGCTTGCCAGCTCCGCTGCCGAACCAGAGAGCACTATAACCCCTTGCTCGATCACATAAGCCCGGCTGGCTATTTCCAAAGACCGCGCGACGTTCTGTTCGACCAGCAGAATAGTGAGCCCGCCTTCATTAATCGACCGGATAAGAGAAAAGAGCTCATCGACCAGTACCGGTGCAAGCCCCAAAGACGGCTCGTCCAGAATTAGCAGCTTTGGCTCTGCCATCAAGCCGCGCCCGATAGCCAGCATCTGCTGCTCTCCTCCAGACAATGTGCCGGCGCTTTGCGACAAACGCTCCTGGAGGCGGGGGAAGATAGCAACAATGTTTTGCAGGTTTTGTCTCCGGCGCTCGCGCCCACGACGGTAGCTCCCCATTTCGAGGTTTTCCAGAACGGTTAAATTGGGGAAAACACGGCGCCCTTCAGGCACATGAATCAGCCCGCGAGCAACGAGCTCTTCGGCAGACACACCGGTTACGTCTTCGCCATCGAAACGAATCTCGCCTGATGCCGGCTCGAGAATGCCGCTAAGAACATTGTTGAGCGTGGACTTTCCCGCTCCATTGGAACCAAGAACAGCAACAATTTCGCCGTGCTGGGCAGCAATGTCTATACCATGCAGTATTTCGGTATCGCCATAACCGGCATAAAGACCTGTTACCTCAAGCACGACTACGCCCTGCCAGCGTTTCCCCGGAACCACTCGTCCCAAGGTAGGCCTCAATCACGCGCGTATCCGAAACGATAGCATCCGGCAACCCTTCCGCAATTATTTCGCCGTTATTGAGCACCACAATGCGATCGGACAGACGCATCACCGCCCGCATGACATGCTCGACTAGCACAATGGTTACGCCGTGCCCCCGGATTTCCAGAATCACGGGAAGAATTTCCTCAACCTCGGTGGGGTTGAGGCCAGCAAATATCTCATCGAGCAACAGCAGCTTTGGCTTCGTGGCCAGTGCGCGTGCCAGTTCCAACCGTTTGCGGGAGGCGACCGTCAAGCCATCGGCCTGCTGATCCAAAATGTCGTCCAGACCCAACAGCGATGCCACATTATTCGCCTCCGCGAGCGCGTCGTCCCGCCTGGCAACATGAAGATATGCACCGACGGCAATGTTTTCCCTGACGCTCAGGCCGGTGAATGGCCGGGCGATCTGGAAAGTTCGTGCGAGGCCGAGCCGGCAAATTCGATGAGGCGGTTCGTTGGTGATATCGGTTCCATTAAATGTCACCGTTCCGCTATCTGACCGCATAAATCCCGCCACGACAGAAAAAAGCGTGGTTTTGCCAGCCCCGTTTGGGCCGATCAGGGCAACGATTTCGCCTTCAGTCACACCTAGCGTTACCGCGCTGAGTGCTCTTAGACCACCAAAGGATTTAGATATGTTGTGCGCCTTAAG
>BFAU01000039.1 GCA_008975185.1 bacterium MnTg04
CCCGATATCCACGGGCGCCAGCCGGAACAGCCCAATGGTGACGACGATGCCGGCGGCAAAAGCCATGGCCGTGCGCGCCGCCGCGGGGATTGCCCAGGCCTTAGGCGCCGGCCGCTGCCGGCCAGCCAGCTCTATCTGCGCAAGAATACCCTGGCGCAGGGAATCGGGAGGCTGCCGCGAGGGCACCTGGCGCAGCAAACCCGCAAGATCGCGGTATTCTTCCCTGTCGGCCCGGGCTGCGGCGGATTCACGCAGCAGAGCATCAAGCTCGGCTCGCTGACCGTCGCTCAACTGATCGTCGAGCTCGGCCTGGATCAGGTCAATGTATTTATGCTCGTTCATTTGCCAACCAGGCCCCTTGCCTTGATTTTGTCCTTCATGATCTGCCGTGCCGTATATAGCCTGGATTTAACGGTCTGGTCCGGAATCTGCAGAATTTCGCCAATCTCGTGGTAACTGCACTCGCTAAAATGCCGTAACACGATGACCGCACGATGTTCTCCCTGCAATTCCATCAAGACCGCCTGAACGCAATCGCAGAGGTGCTCAGCTTCGACCATCGCCTCCGGGTCACGCAGGTTTGACGCCTGTTTGTCATCGAAAGGCTCCTGGTGACCACGCCGTTTGAGAAGATTGATTGATTCATTGACTGCGATCCGGTAAATCCAACTAAAAAACTTAAACTTCGGGTTGTACTGATCAAGGTTTTCAAAAACCTTGAGGAACGCGATCTGCGTAATATCGGCTGCATCATCAGGGTTTCCGAGCATCCTGTAAGCAGCGTTGTATATCGGCTTCTCGTAGCGTCTGACCAGCGTTTCCAGGGCATTCCGATCGCCCCTTTTGCAGTCGCTCATCAGCGCCGTATCACGATCCTTACCCATAACTACAGCCGGGCAGCCAAAAAGTTGATGCAAGGGGGAAAGCAGGCGCAAATCCTCGACCCCAGCCGTGATTCGTTAAATTCCATCAGCAAGCGTCAGTCATCGGCGGTTTCGATCTCGAACAGGCGGTCAAAACCCGAGTACTTGAAAATATCGTTGATGTGGCTGCTGACCTTGATCATTTTCAAGCCCGACCCCACCGCTGTGAGGCGTTTGTGGGTCTTTAGCAAGACTCCCAGGCCCGCGCTCGAGATGTATTCCAGCTTTTGCATGTCCAGCACGCAGGCTCCGGGCACTTCGTCCAGAAAAGCCTGGGCGCGATCAGCCTCTGCCGCATCGAGCCGTCCCACGACAACAATCACCCCGTCTTCGCCGAAGTCGATCTCAAACATCGCCTATGCCACTCCCTGCCTGAAGGTGATTTTACTGGTCCGGTCGTGATACTCGTAGTGAATGGAATCGACCATCTTGAGGACCAGGTATAGCCCCAGTCCACCGGGATTCCTTTCGTTCAGCGGGACTTCCGTATCCAATGTCGTCACATTGGTCGGATCGAAACGATCGACGCCATAATCGGTCAGGCTGACCTCGATACCGCCGTTGGCCCGCTGCATCTCGATCAGAATATCGGCCTCGGTTTCGGTGTTGTAAGTGACCATGTTGACGAACAATTCTTCGGTGGCCAGGTCAACCGTATTGCGCAGGGCATTGTCGAGGCTTTCCTGCGCGAAAAAATCCGTGGTCATCGATACGATGTTGCGGATTTCTTCAAGACTCCTCTTGAACTTTTTTTCCATGGATCGGCCCCCATTGCCAAGCCCGGCAACCAGCATGCCGCCGACTGGCGGGCAGCCGTTTACCGGCGGTTGGTTCTCCCCTGCGCCGACGTCTTGTTCTTGTGTCCGGCGATTTCTCTTATCCGGCTAGTGTAGACCAGCCAATGCCCCTCGCAAAGGCTTGCCGGCCTCGGGTTCAGGCCTATCGGAGCGTTCACATGCCCGAAATCGGCAGCCGGCGGAGCAAAACCACGGTGATATCGTCCGCCTGTGGCACTTCCTTGCCGAACGTAAAGGTGGCATCGAGCAATTGCTGGCTGAGATCGACCATGGCGATATTATGGTAAGCCCGCATGACCTCGGCAACACGGCCTTCGCCAAATTGTTGTCCTTGCTTGTTTTCGTACTCGAAAACGCCATCCGAAATCAGGCCAAGTATGTCGCCGGGCTGCATATCGAGCGATTTCGCTTTGTCGGGGACATCCATCTCCATGACGCCAACCGGAAAACGGGTGGGCTTGTGCCATTCACACTCAGCGCTCTCGGCGTGAAAATGCAGAATTGGCCCCTGGCCGCCGGAATGGAATCTCACGTGATGGGTATCGGGATCCAGAAACCCCATGAATGCGGTGATGAAGCGGTCGTCCGGCAGATCCTCGGCAAGCTGGTTGTTGACATGCATGAATGCCGAATCGAGGTCCGCCCCGACGCGGAAGGCGACGCGCAGCATCGCCTGCATCTGCGTTGCCGACAACGCCGGCCCGAATCCATGGCCGGTAGCGTCCCCCAGCAACATGAATAACTGACCGTCGAGCATGACCAGGTCGAACATATCCCCGCCGGTTTGCGAGGTCGGCAGAAACTTTCCGTGCAGGTCATAACCAGGCACCAGTGGCATCCGGGTCGGCAAGGTGCTCATCTGGATCTCACGCGCAATATTGACCTCTTCGTCCAGATGTCTTTTCTCGAATAATTCCTCGGTCAATCGGGTTCTTTGCAACGCAACTGCGCATTGCGCTGCAAGAGAGCGCGCAATCAATTCATCGTCTTCGTCGAACTCGCCCGAATTCTTGTTGAGCAACTGGAGAACCCCTACCAGCGCATCGTCGCTGCCGATCAGCGGGACACAGAGCATGGTCCTGGTCCGGTACCCGGTCGCCTTGTCAACCGCTCCCTGGAATCGAGGGTCGGCGTAGCAATCCTGAACATTGATTATCTGTTGCGACGTCAGGCATTCGCCGACCAGCCCATCGCCCGCCGCTACCCGGTCGGGCGAATCGAATTCGGGAACCTTGATAACCAGATCATGCGAATCCGCTTCGTAAAGCCAAAGCGCCCCCATGTCTGCTCCCAGGATCGATTGACTGACGCTGACCACTTCGGTCAGCATCGTGGTCAGATCGAACGATGCGGCGAGTTGCCGGGTGACTTCCAGAATCCTGGCCATTGCCTCGGGTGGCAGTGCGGGATGATTCCGGGATTTAGTCATAAAGCCGATATGCGGTATTTCGAGCTCGCGGAACCAGTCTTCAAAAAAATCGAGGATTCCGGATCAACTCGAATAAAACTGGCCCTTGTATCTCAGATGGTAAGTCCGGCTTTCGCCTTCCGGGGTGACATCGACGTTGAAGAATAAGGTCTCCCCATCCACCACGACGACCTCACCGATATAATAAATGGCATTGTGTTCGATGACCTCTCTTATGGTCATGTTTTTTAACTGCCCGACGAGGTTGACCGCGGTTCCGGTTACTGTGCCTTTGACCGACGAACCGAACGCACCTTCGATTTTCCGGGTAATCACAACATTGAGCATTGCCCTGTTGTCGCTACGGGTAATCCCCAGGTTACGGGCAACGTCGGCAGGAACATGGCTCGTGACGATCGCATTGATATGCACGACATAGTCACCAAAATCGGTCAGGTTGATGTGGTCGGCGAGCGTAACCCGGCTTACATCTTCATTGATTTGCGATTCCTGGCCTCCTTCGCAGGCCAGCAAAAGCAAAGTCACGGCAACCGGCATTAGCACAAAATTTCCGGCTTTTTTCATGGTTACATCGTCTCCGTTAGCCTTGGCCGACCACTTCAAACGGCGGGAAATCGTCACTCGGCACTATCATGTTCCGGTTTGCCTGCGTCGCGCAACTCCCACATCGAAATCATCGGGAAAACGTTGAACAGGAAGAGCAGGATCATCAAAAATCCCGCAAAAATCCCGGCAAACGCAAAGTAGTCGGGAATGCTGGCGAATGGCGTGTACTCATCGTAAAGCGTTGAAATTACCATCAAGAAGCGGTTGATCCAGATGCCCAGGGTCATGATCAGTGTAACGATAACCATCGCCCACCAGCTTCTTTTGACCCACGCAAAAATCATCGTGCCGATCGGAATTGCGACTAT
>BFAU01000040.1 GCA_008975185.1 bacterium MnTg04
ATGAACTACCTGGAAATCAAGAGCGGCCCGTTGTTCGGAAATTTCGCCGGCAAAGGCTGGGAGTGGATCGGCATATACAGTGCATTGGGCGGCATGTGGTTGCTTTACAAGGGCGTAATCCGCTGGCAGATCCCGACGTTTATGTTGATCGGCCTGTTTGTGACAGCGGCCGTCATGTACCTGCTGAACCCGGGGGCCTATGTGCCATCCGGGTTTCACCTGTTCGCCGGCGCCGCGCTGTTCGGTGCGTTTTTTATTGCAACCGACCCGGTCACTGCACCGATATCGCCCCACGGTCAAAAAATATATGGCGCAGGTATCGGTATTCTCGTTTACGTGATCCGTACCTGGGGCGGGTTTCCGGATGGCGTCGCTTTCGCCGTGCTGTTTATGAACATGACGACGCCATTGATCGACCATTACACCAGGCCGCGGGTTTACGGCCATGACTGAGCGCGGAAATTTGTTGAGGTTGATGAGCCGCTCCGGTCTGAGCTTGCTTTTGTTCGCCGTACTCGGCGTGGGAGTCGTGACTTTTTTCTATGTGCTGACGGCGGACAGGATAGAAAAGAACGAGCGCGAGTACATGATGCGCAGCCTCAACGAGTTGATACCGGCGTCAGCCTACGATAACGATTTTTTTACGGATACAATCGACGTAATCGATGAGGAACTGCTCGGCAGCGACGAAGGCGTCGCCGTTTACCGGGCGCGTCTGCTAGGACAGCCGGTCGGCCTGATCATCTCGCCGCAGGCCCCCAATGGATACAACGGCGTGATTCGCCTGCTGGTCGGCATCTATGCCGACGGCACCCTGGCTGGAGTCCGGGTCGTAGCTCACCGCGAGACACCGGGTCTGGGCGATGGCATCGACCAGCAACGCTCCGACTGGATAGAGCAGTTTCCCGGCCTGTCGGTGGCGGGTACTCCAACGGTGGACTGGCAGGTGAAGAAAGACGGCGGCCGCTTCGACCAACTCACCGGCGCGACGATCAGCCCACGGGTCGTGGTTCAGGCAGTCCATAAGGCGATGTTGTATTTTGACCAGCATTGGGACCGCCTGTTTGCCGCGGCCGCCGGCGATAGTTACCGGTTCAAGACGGCAAGCCAGCCATGAACGCCGCCAGCCGGGAAATCATTCACACGGGATTGTGGAACAATAATCCCGCGCTGGTTCAACTGCTGGGGCTTTGCCCGCTGCTGGCGGTCAGCAACAGCCTGGTCAATGGCCTGGGACTCGGCATCGCAACCGTCGCCGTCCTCTGTGCTTCCAACCTGGTGGTGTCTTTGAGCCGCAACTTGTTGCGGGACGAAATTCGTATCCCGGTGTTTGTGCTGTTGATCGCTTCGCTGGTAACCGTCATCGAACTGGTCATGAACGCGTGGTTTCACGGTTTGTACCGGGTACTCGGCATCTTCGTACCGCTGATCGTCACCAACTGCGCAATAATCGGCCGCGCCGAAGCGTTCGCCTCCCGTAACCGGCCGCTGCCATCGCTGCTAGACGGCTTGGCAATGGGCGGTGGATTCGCGGCAACGCTGGTCGTGCTTGGCGCGACCCGGGAGTTGATCGGGCGCGGCAGCTTGCTGGACGGCGCCGACTTGTTGTTCGGCGATATCGCCAGCAACTGGACCTTGCAGTTTTTCGACCCGGAACACGGATTTCTCCTCGCGCTGCTGCCCCCCGGCGCATTTATCGGCCTGGGCATGCTGGTGGCGTTAAAGAATGCCCTGGATCAACGACATGCCCGCCTGGTGGTGATTGCACCCGGCAGCGATGCGGCAAGCGAGCGGGCATGAACCGCGCCAGGCGGACGGAAATTTTTCGCAGATTCAAAGCCGCCAATCCAACGCCGACGACCGAACTGCTTTACCGTTCCGAATTCGAATTGCTTGTTGCCGTCATCCTTTCCGCGCAAGCCACCGATATCAGCGTCAACAAAGCGACCCGCGGCCTGTACGCGGTCGCCGATTCGCCGTCGGCCATGCTCGGACTCGGCCTGGTCGGCCTCAAAAAACACATACGCAGCATCGGCCTGTACAACACCAAGGCGAAAAACATCATCGCCACCTGCCGCATACTCGATAAAAAATATTCAGGCGAGGTCCCGCGCACCCGGGCCGAACTCGAAAGCCTGCCCGGCGTCGGTCGCAAGACTGCCAACGTCATCCTGAATACCGCCTTCGGCGAAGCAACCATCGCCGTCGATACGCATATTTTCAGGGTTGCCAACCGCACCGGTATCGCGCCGGGGAAAACCCCGCTGGAAGTCGAAAAAAGACTGCTCCGGCTGGTCCCGGAAGACTTTCGCCAGGATGCGCACCACTGGCTGATATTGCATGGCCGGTACATCTGCAAGGCACAACGCCCGCAGTGCCCGCGGTGCCCGATCGAGGGCCTGTGCGAGTACCGGCAAAAAACAGTTCCGACCGGCCCGGCGAAAAAGAAGTAGGGAATCCCTGACCCGCTTGTCGGTCGAACGGACCGAGGGTAAGCTGAATCTTCGACTTTGTAATAATTACCCGCCGCTTGCGGTCATTTGCTGGTAAGAACGGGTCGATGCCTGCAAGCGAATGTCAGAGGACTGAATGAGCAAAAACTATCCCGTTAAAGGCGCCGGACTGGGTTTGCGCCGGGCGTTGTTGAAACCCCTGGAACACCAGTCGCCTGAGCAGATCGGTTTCCTTGAGGCCACGCCGGAAAACTGGATCGGCGTCGGTGGCCGGCTGGGGAAACAGTTTCGCGCGTTTACCGAGAGATACCCGTTCGTCTGTCATGGCCTGTCTTTGTCGATCGGCGGCCCCGAACCGCTGGATGTCGGTTTTGTCAAACAGGTACGGAGCTTTCTCGACGAGCACGGCATTCGCTTTTACACCGAACATCTGAGTTACTGCAGCGACCACGGGCACCTCTACGACCTGATGCCGATCCCTTTTACCGCCGATGCGGTCCGCCATGTAGCCGGCCGGATTCGCCAGGTACAGGATATCCTGGAACGGCCTTTTGCGATCGAAAACGTTTCCTATTACGCCGCGCCCGGCCAGGAGATGACGGAAACAGAGTTTATCAACGCGGTACTCGAGGAAGCCGATTGCGGCCTGCTGCTCGATGTCAACAATATCTATGTCAACAGCATCAATCACAGCTACGACGCGGAGGAATTCCTGACCGCGTTACCGGCAGACCGCGTGGTTTACTTTCACGTTGCCGGGCATTACGTGGAAGCCGAGGATTTGCGCATCGATACCCATGGCGCCGATGTGATAGACCCCGTCTGGCAGCTTCTCGACAAGGCTTATGCTCATTGCGGCGTCGTCCCGACCCTGCTTGAACGCGACTTCAATATTCCGCCGCTGGCGGAGCTGATCGACGAGATGGATATCATTATCGGGTTGCAGAAAAAATGGTCGCAGCCCTCGGCGAGAGTTTCGCATGGATAAAAACTTGCCGTTCCAGCAATTGCAATATGCTTTTGCCGCGCATATTCGCGACCCGGTGAATCAACCAGCACCGGACGGTATCGAAGACCGGCGAATGACCATTTACCGGGACCTGTTTTTCAACAACCTGGTCAAATTGCTGGCCGGAACCTTTCCGGTATTGAGCAAAATAATGGGTGACGAACGCTGGCGCGTCCTGGTTCGCCGGTATTTTTCCACGCATCGTTCGCAGACGCCGTATTTTCTGGAGGTTCCCAAAGATTTTCTGGACTACCTGCAAGATGAGCACACGGCTGCGAATCACGAGCCGCCTTTTTTGAACCAGCTGGCCCACTACGAGTGGGTCGAGCTCGCCCTGCAGATCGATACCAGGGAATTCGATCTCGCCGGCATCGACCCGGACGGCGACCTGATAGCCGGCCGGCCGGTGCTGTCGCCCCTGGCCTGGGTGCTGGCTTACGACTATCCGGTACACCGGATTTCCCCGGCCAACCAACCGCAAGAGCCGGCCGGGCAAAGCACGTTCCTGGTGGTTTACCGGAACCGCGGCGACCAGGTGGGTTTCATGGAAATCGACGCCGTCACCGCCCGCCTGCTGGAGTTGTTGCAGGACGATGCCAATAACG
>BFAU01000041.1 GCA_008975185.1 bacterium MnTg04
CCAACTGAACATCAGGCGCGGTGAAGCGCAAGATTATGTCGACCTCTATTTCGATCGCTACCCGGGCGTCAAGGCGTATATGGAAAACACCCGCCAACTGGCCAGGGAGCAAGGCTATGTCGAGACCGTTTTCGGCCGCCGCCTGTACCTGCCAGAGATCAACGCGCGCAACCCGCAACGGCGACAATACGCCGAGCGCAGCGCGATCAACGCACCGATGCAAGGCACCGCGGCCGATATCATCAAAATGGCGATGATCCAGGTCGATGACTGGATCCAGCGTGAAGCCACGGACATCCGCCTGCTGATGCAAGTTCACGACGAACTGGTTCTGGAAGTCCCCGAGCCCCGGGTTGAGGCGGCCGGCGAGCGAATTCGGGAACTGATGGCCGGCGCTGCGACGCTCAAAGTTCCATTGAAAGTCGATCTGGGCTCCGGCGAAAACTGGGACGAAGCTCACTAGTCTGCCGTTCCGGTGACCGCCGCCTCGGTGACTTAAAGACTAATCCAGGCCCGGAACTTTTTTGCATCGCGGCACTCTTACTGAATGAGCGCAGAAATGCCGCTCGCTTGCTTACCTCCCTGAGCAAGCTAGCACCCGGCATCCCCATTCCGGGTTCATTTCCCCGGTGCGACTTAGCCCCGGGGATTTTTTTGCCGGTAATCCGCGCTGGCTGCCGGCTGCCGATTCAGCAGGGCCACCAGCGCTTCCCGCGCCTGATCGACGCCAGATTTCTTGGTGGCCGAAAACAACTGGACCGATGTTTCCGGGTCAACCGCAGACCTGACCTCGTGCAGCATCGCCATGGCCTTTCCGCGGCTAAGTTTGTCGGCCTTGGTCAGCAAAATATGGGTCAGGCAACCGACGCCCTCGGACCAGGCAAGCATCTGGCGGTCGAACTCGGTCAACGGCCTGCGTACATCCATCACCAGGATCAGGCCCGCCAGCGACCTTCTTTGATTAAAGTAGGCCTCCATCAAGTGACGCCAGTGTCGCCTCATCGCTTCGGGAACCCGCGCATAACCATAACCGGGCAAATCGACCAGGCGATCGCCATCCGGCAAGGCGAAGAAATTGACCAATTGCGTGCGCCCCGGTGTCTTGCTGATTCGTGCCAGGCTTTTCCTGCCGGCAATCGCGTTCAAGGCGCTGGACTTGCCAGCATTGGAGCGGCCCGCGAAAGCCACTTCGCTGCCCTTATCCGGCGGAAACTGTGCCGGACGGTTCGCGCTGATCACGAATTCGGCCTGGTTGAACGGAGACATTATGTCGTTCTGTGGTGGACTGAAATAAAGGCATTTAGTGTACAATGCTGCGCTTGCGACAGCCCGTTTATTTTCCAGCGCGGGGGCAGAAAAAAGCCGGGGGGAGGCTTATCACGATGTATCGAATGTTTATTATTGCCGTATTGTCGATGTTCGGCCAGAACGTCGCTCTCGCAGAGGGATCGGTCGAAGCGGGCAAACAAAAATCCGTAGCCTGCGCCGCCTGCCACGGCGCGGACGGCAACAGCGTAAACCCGGCCTGGCCGCGGCTGGCCGGTCAGAATCAAAGATACCTGATCGAGCAACTGGAAGGCTTCAAGGAAGGCGATCGCCAGGACCCGTTAATGACGCCGCTGGCGATGATGCTGTCCGGTCAGGACATGGCAGACCTGGCGGCATTTTACGAGGCACAGGAACCCGGGCATCGCGAGGCCGACCCCGCGCTGGTCTCGCTTGGTCAGAAAATCTACCGGGCAGGTGTCGTGGGGGAGGCCATTATACCGGCATGCTATGCCTGTCATGGACCGAATGGCCACGGCGTGGCGCCAGCCGGATATCCGGCGCTGGGCGGTCAGCATGCGGCCTATACCGAAGCCCAGCTCAGGGCATTTCGCTCCGGCGCGCGCCGGACCGATGCAGACCAGCAAATGCGCAACGTAGCGGCACGCCTGAGCGATGAGGAAATCATCGCCGTGGCTTCCTATTTGCAGGGATTGCATTGACCATCATTGCCATACACTAGACCACGGAACAAAAATCATGAATCTGAAAACGCTACCGATTCTTTTTCTCTTCGCCCTGGGCAGTGCTTGTTCGGATAGCGCGGATCAGGCCACGAGTACCGCCGTAGAAATTCCGGCGGAGCAAATTGCCGAAACCGATGCGACGGAAGCGACGGACGCTGCGGCTGAGACGGCGATCGAGACAGAGGAACAGGTAATCACCGCGGGCGAGTCCGAAGACGCCGCCGCAGAAGAACCCGAAGCCAGCGAGAAAATCGTCCTTGCCCAGGCGGACCCGGACCCATCGCCGGCGGCTCCCGAGTCCCGATTTATCGATGGCAAGCATTATACGTCGCTGATACCGGCACAGCCGACTTCAAGCCCGCCGGACAGGATCGAAGTCGCGGAAGTGTTTATGTTCAGCTGTCCGCATTGCTACAACTTCCAACCGCACATTCAACAGTGGCTGAAAAACAAAGCCTCATACGTCGAATTCGTGCGCATCCCGGTGAATTTCAACCCGCTGGCGCGCGAACATTCACGCGCCTATTACGCGGCGGTACAACTGGGTATTGCGGAGCAAATCTCGATACCGTTTTTCCGCGAATTTCACACCAACAGAAATCCGCTGAACACACCGGATCGGCTCGCCAAGTTCTTTTCCCGCTTCGATATCAGCGAGGAAGATTTTCTCAAGGCATTCAACTCCTTCGAAGTGGATTCCAGGGTACGCCAGGCAGACAAGCTGACCCGGCGTTACCAGATCAGCGGCGTGCCGGCAGTGGTCATCAATGGCAAGTACGTATCGGGCGCCGACAAGGTCGGCGGCTATGAAAACCTGATCGCGCTGATGGATGACCTGGCGGCGCAGGAAAACCGCGCGCGCAACTGAACAGACGCTGCTAAAAGAGGAAAACGCCCGCCGCCTGAAGCGGGTGTTTTTATTTGCCACTGCTGTAAAAAACCGGTCAGGCGAGACATAGCCGCTCCCGGTTTCTGTTAGCTAAGGCCGAAAAAAGAACCCGGATAATATTGGCTAAGCCGCTGTCATCACCCTGACAATCAGCGTCAACCACAGCGCAATCAGCACCAAACAGCCAAGAACGAAAACGCGGAAGCGGTGCATCGCCTTGTTGCTGGTCAGGTGTATATAGCTGTGGATATATCGTAGCCCCACATAGGCCCACGCCAGCGAGAGCGTCAAGGCGCCAGTCTGCCCGGTCTGCAGTATCAGCATGCCGGCCACATAAAAAAGCACCGGCATTTCGTAAAGATTGATCACATGGCGCGAGATCACCCGCAGATGCTCGGGTTCATCGTAACCGTCGTAAGTCTTGAAAAACCGCGGATTGATTTGCCCGCTTTTGGCAGCGGTGTAGCGTAAATAGGCCATACGAAAGGCCGCAAATATAGTTAGCGCAAACATCGCAAACATCGGGTAAATGATTTCCATACGCTGATCCTTTCATTTCAAGGGGAACCGAATTATAGATTATTTGCTTAATCACGACCTCAAAAAATGGACACGGCTCCGCAGCGCTCACGATGCCATGTCTGTGTCATTTTTGAAAGGCACGAAAAGCCCGCAACAATGTGAATCAATAGTTGTGCGCCGCAAAATCCGTTAATTATCGAAGGATTAAAGCGGTCGGAGACATTGCTATTGTGAATTGCGGGCCGGCGTCAGTCAATTACAACATATTCAAATCGATGGATCGGTTCCTTCGTCACCTGTCGTCTGCAGTTCGACTGAGATACGCCTGGGGCCGGCAGGTTGGTTATCGGGGCACGTAACATCTTTGACCGGGTTCCGCCGCCGTTACCGTTTTTTTCCCTTTTACAGCGATCAGCTGCATGACATCTACGGCCGCGTGCCCTATATCCGTTACGAGAAAAACCTTTAGCCCGCACGACGGGCAGCACGATGCCGGCGGTCTCCTGCCGGCAAACGTGCCGATTTTATATCGAGCCGCCAGCGCGGCGCCGGCCGAACCGGACCCGCGCCGGCGTCGCTGTTATCTAATCAATTCAGGCCTGGCTAACCGTCATCCGGGTCAGATCCTGACGCTATTCCGGTGCCATCGGCGGAATCAATTCCCGTACCATCGGCGGAATCAATTCCCGTACCATCGGCGGAATCAATTCCCGTACC
>BFAU01000042.1 GCA_008975185.1 bacterium MnTg04
AGCACGGTTTCATCCCGGTCGTGGTCGAAGATGCCGTTGGCGACAGAGACCCCGGTCCTCATGAAGCCAATCTATACGATCTGCAGGCAAAGTATGCGAATGTAGTCAGTCAGACCATGGCGCTGGATTACCTTGAGAAAATCAGCCAAACCTGATCAGTGACCGCAGGCAGGAACGCAAAAACCTGAGATGAGCAGCCAGACACAAACTTTATTTGAGAAAGTCTGGAACCGTCATGTGGTCGTTCCCGAGTCGAATGACACACCGGCAACGCTTTACATTGATTTGCACCTGATTCATGAAGTGTCGTCTCCGCAGGCCTTTTCCCTGTTGCGCGAAAAAAACCTGCCCGTCCGGCGGCCTGAAAAAACCCTGGCTACTTTGGATCATTCAACACCAACCGATCCCGAACCGGCGGCGCGGACAATACCGATAGTCACCGCGGACGTGGCCAGGCAGATCCAGGCTCTGCAAGATAACTGCGCTAAATTCGGCATCCAGTTGTATGACCTCGACTCTGACCATCGGGGCATCGTGCACATCATCGGGCCGGAACAGGGATTGACGCGACCCGGAATGACTATCGTCTGCGGCGACAGCCATACGAGTACCCACGGCGCTTTTGGTGCGCTGGCTTTTGGCATTGGCACGACCGAGGTCGCGCATGTACTGGCCACCCAGTGTCTGCTGCAGAATAAACCCGCCTCGATGGCAATCAATATCACCGGCAGCCTGACCGATGGAGTAAGCGCCAAGGATCTGATCCTGGCGATCATCGGGAAAATAGGTGTCCGTGGCGGTCTCGGTCACGTCATCGAGTATCGCGGCGAAACCATCGACTCACTGTCCATGGAACAACGAATGACGGTCTGCAATATGTCCATCGAGGCAGGGGCGCGGGCCGGCATGATCGCGCCGGATCAAGTCACTTTTGATTACCTGGAAGGCAGAGAAAAAATGCCCACCGGAGCGCGTTGGTCTGAGCTGCTAAAGAGCTGGCAGGATTTGTCCAGCGACAAAAACGCAGCATTTGACCGGCAGGTCGATATCGATGCCGGCGGCATGAGGCCGATGATCACCTTTGGCACCAACCCGGGAATGGTCATGTCTATCAACGACTGCATCCCGGAAAAAGGCACAGACGAGTCATTGGATAAGGCGCTGGCCTATATGGGGCTTAAACATGGTCAGACATTGCTCGGGCAGAAAATCGATATCGTTTTTATCGGCAGCTGTACCAACGCCCGTATCAGCGACCTGCGGGAAGCCGCAAGCCTGCTGAGAAATCGCAAAATTGCCAAGGGACTGCGGATGCTGGTCGTTCCGGGGTCACAGGCAATCAAGAAACAAGCCGAGTCCGAAGGGCTGGCACAGATTTTTATCGATGCCGGCGCAGAATGGAGAGAATCGGGTTGCTCGATGTGCATTGCGATGAACGGCGATACTGTCCCACGCGGGCAATATGTACTGAGCACCAGCAATCGCAATTTTGAAGGACGCCAGGGAAGTGGCGCTCGCTCGATCCTGGCCAGCCCGTTAACCGCTGCGGCAACGGCGATAAACGGAAAAATATCCGATCCCGTTGAGCTGATGTAAACGATGGCCCATTGCCGACTGGAAAACGCATGATGCAGACCATTTCGATTATTCGTTCCAGGACTGTCGTACTGACCCACCGGAATATCGACACCGACCAGATTCTCCCGGCCCGTTTCCTGACGACTACGTCCCGGCATGGCCTGGGTCCGCATCTTTTTGCCGACTGGCGCTATGACGATCAGCAAAATCCGAACAAAGATTTCCCGCTGAACCAGGTCGACCCGGCGGAATACCAGGTCTTGGTCACCGGCGACAATTTCGGCTGTGGCTCATCACGCGAACATGCGACATGGGCATTACTGGACTATGGCTTCAGTGTCGTGATCAGCACTCAGATTGCCGATATCTTCAGATCCAATGCGTTGAAAAACGGCTTGCTGCCGATTATCGTCGAACCGAAAATCCACGGCTGGCTGACCAGACACGCTGGCGAGTTTGTGGAAATTGATCTGCAAGAACAATCGTTGACCATGGCGAATGGTAATATCGTCGGATTCCCGATCGACCCATTTGCGAAGACCTGCCTGCTCAACGGCGTCGATCCCCTGGGTTTCCTGCTGCAGCAGGAGGCGGAAATCGCAGCCTACGAAAAGTCTGATTCATGACTGAAAAATGATGTCCCCTGTCGGAAAGGCCTATAGCTGATCCGCTGACGCGCCCGGTGCGATCGTGTATACAATATGATCCCGAGAGAAAAAAAACACGAAATAGATAGTTGGAGGCTTTCGAGTGGGTGAGCCGGTCACAGCAGAAGGCAACACGGGACTGACCTGGGAAAATTGGCTGGTGTTACGGCTACCGCGTTCCCTATTTTTTGGCGCTTTCCTCGTCGCGGTGTGTATCAGCGCCGCGTACCTGGGCTTCCAATGGTTTTTCGACCTGCGCGTCGACAGAGCCACGTTCGGCATAGTGTTGTTTATCACATGGGTCCTGATTGCACCCCGATATCTCCTTGCCCGGCCCGATCGGCAGCGAAACGGGCTGGAGGTACCGCTATCGGACCGCCACGAAACGGAGGTCCGCGCTCTCCAACTGCCCCCCGACAAGATCCGTCGCAGCCGCTTCGCCGGTGCCGCGGGGCTCCTGGCGTACGTCGGATTGTGGGAGTTGCTGATGGTTGCGCTGGGCTCGAACCCTGTCACCCACTGGATTCGGCTCCACGACGGCAGCGCACCCATGGCTCTGATGCTGCTGCTGGGCTGGCTTGGGGGGCGCTTCTTATACTTCGCGTTTGCGGGGTTCTACGCCACGCCTGGCCCACAGAAGTCCGACATCGATCTTCTGAATCTCGAGAATATCTACGCTTTCGGCCGCAGCGGGCTGCGCGGCACACTCGGCTGGTTCATAATCCTTGCGATCGGTGGACTTTTAATCCTGCCCGAGGTGGGCTCCGGCCTGTGGGTCCTCCTTCCCCTCTTCGCGATCAGCCTCGGGATCGGCCTTTTTGGCCTCCTGCTGCCCGCTCGTGAGGTCCGGAGCTTGATTCGGGAGGTGAAACGCGAGGAGTTGGCGCGATTGGAGCCACTGCTGCGTCAGGCGCGCGACGAAGTCTTGACGGGTGATGCATCCACGCAGGGCCGATTGACCGACCTTCTCGCCTACAAAACCCAGGTCGGGTCGACGCCGGAGTGGCCCTTTGACTCGTCCACGCTCTTGCGCTTCGGACTCTACTTGTTGATACCCATCGCGTCGATGATCGGCGGAGCCCTGGTGGAACGCGTCGTCGATATGGTGCTCGACTAAGGCAGAGCATATGGGGAAACGATCGCTATGCCCGCCGCTAAAAGCAGACCAGGAGTCGCCACGAATCTTAACCGTTTGGACTACACTCTGATAATAACTTAACACCGGCACCGTAATCGCTGGCACCGTAATCGCTATAACTTAACACCGGCACCGTAATCGCTGCCCACAATCGACCTGAGGGCACGAGCTATGGACCGGGCAGTAAACGTATTCGGCGAGGCGCTGGAGACCTGCAGCGAGAATCCGAAAGCCGGCTTTTTCCGGGATGGCTGCTGCAATACCAGCGACGAGGATTTAGGGTCGCACACCGTGTGCGTACGGCTGACTCGGGAGTTTCTCGAGTTTTCGCGATCCCGGGGCAATGATCTCTCCACGCCAAGGCCCGAGTTTGGGTTTCCCGGTTTGCAACCCGGCGACTGCTGGTGCCTTTGCGCTGCACGATGGGTCGAAGCGCATGAGAACGAGATGGCGCCTCGTGTGTTTCTCAAGCGGACCCATAGACGCGCTCTCGAGATCGTATCGCTCGATCTACTGAGACAGTTCGCGGCGGATCTGAATTGACAGCCGACAAAATATGGTGCCGGTTGAACTGGCACCGTAATAGTCTTTGCTCGTAACACTCTTTTTATATGGCGCGCCCGGAAAGATTCAAACTCCCGACCGCCTGGTTCGCAGTCCAAATGCACGCGGGGATTTCACGTGTCTACAATGTGTCTACAAATAATCTAGGCGTTTCCTAAAATCGTCAGGAACGCCGCGTAAGATGTCGAAAAATATGGTGCCGGAAATAGGAGTCGAACCTACGACCTTCGCATTACGAATTCGAAGGGTCGTCGTTTTAAGGCCTTTGCAGTTCTTTGCAGTCCTTTG
>BFAU01000043.1 GCA_008975185.1 bacterium MnTg04
GCAGGGCCATGTGCATGGCGGCGCGTTCTTCGGTGTTGTTGACCGGTTCGCCGGCGAACAATTTCTCGCGCCAGCGCTCGAGCTGGCGTTCCTCGGCCAGCGATAACAATGCATTCAGCGTGTCCTGGTCGAGGCGCTGGCGGCTGTAGTCCATGACCAGGCCGCAAGCCTGCACGGAGTACTCGTGGCGGCGGCCGGCCTGGTTCAGCAGGTCTTTGAGCGGCGCTTTGGCGAGGCGTTGTGCGTGCGCTTGCAGGGCCAGCCAGCTTGCCGACCGGGTGAGGTTGTGATCGCCGGTATTTTTCATGCGGACGCGTCCAGATCCACCTCGTAGTACTCCGCGT
This sequence comes from bacterium MnTg04, assembly GCA_008975185.1. GTDB lineage: Bacteria > Pseudomonadota > Gammaproteobacteria > Steroidobacterales > MnTg04 > MnTg04. Next base: position 345 of record BFAU01000043.1, read on the forward strand.
ACCATTCGACGAAGCGGCGGACGCCCTCTTCGACCGTGGTTTCGGGTTTGTAGCCGGTTTCATCGATCAGGTCGGTCACATCGGCGTAGGTGTCGGGCACGTCGCCCGGCTGCAAGGGCAGCAGGTTTTTCTCGGCCTTGCGGCCCAGGCATTTTTCCAGCACCTCGATATAGTGCAGCAGCTCGACCGGCTGGTTGTTGCCGATGTTGTACAACCGGTACGGCGCGAACGAGGTGCCGGGGTCGGGCTGGTCGGAAATCCACAACGGGTTGGGGGTCGCGACCTTGTCGAGCGAGCGGACCACGCCTTCGGCGATGTCCTCGATGAAAGTGAAGTCGCGTTTGTGGTGGCCGTGGTTGAAGACGTCGATGGGTTTGCCGGCGAGGATGTTCCTGGTGAGCAGGAACAAGGCCATATCGGGGCGGCCCCAGGGGCCGTAGACCGTGAAAAAACGCAGGCCGGTCACCGGCAGCGAGTACAAGCTGGCATAGGTGTGCGCCATCAGCTCGTTGGATTTTTTGCTGGCCGCGTAGAGTGATAGCGGGTGGTCCGCGTTCTGGTGGACGTTGAACGGCATGTCGGTGTTGGCGCCGTAGACCGAGCTGGTCGAGGCATAGACCAGGTGTTTGATGCCGTGATGGCGGCACCCTTCGAGGATGTGGAGGAAGCCGACGATGTTGCTGTCGATGTAGGCGTGCGGGTTTTCGATCGAGTAACGGACGCCGGCCTGGGCGGCGAGATGGACCACGCGCTCGAATTTTTGTTGGGCGAACAGTTTTTCCATGGCTGCGCGGTCGGCGAGGTCGAGTCTGGCGAATCCGAATTTTTGATCGGTTTGCAGCCTGGCCAGGCGCGCTTTTTTTAGTGTGACGTCGTAGTAATCGTTCAGGTTGTCCAGACCGACGACGGTGTCGCCGCGCTCGAGCAGCCTGCGTGCTACGAATGAGCCGATGAAGCCGGCTGCGCCAGTGACCAGAATTTTCATTGCGTCATTCCCAAATAAGGGGGACAGGTTTATTTTTTCAATCGGGCCTGCAAGCCCTCCTACAGGCGGCCATCTGCATCGGTGGCCGGTAACAGGTGTTTGATGTCGTATAGCACGTGCGGCTCGCGGCCGTAGCGGTGGATGTTCTCTGCGCCCAGTTCTTTGAACTGCCGGTGTGCGACCGCGAGAATGATCGCATCGTAAACGCCCGCCTCGGGCTCGGCGATCATCTGGATGTCATATTCGGCCTTCGCCTGCGCGGCGTCCACCCAGGGATCGTAAACATCGACCTGCGCGTGCGAATTGCTCAGTTCGTTGACGACATCGATCACGCGGGTGTTGCGGACATCCGGGCAATTCTCCTTGAAGGTCAGGCCCATCACCAGGATGCGGGCGCCGACCAGGTGGATGCGTTTCGCAATCATCAGGCGGATCACTTCGGCAGCGACATGAAGACCCATGTTGTCGTTGATCCGGCGGCCGGCGAGGATCATCGTCGGGTGATAACCGATTTCCTGCGACTTGTGGGTCAGGTAATACGGATCGACGCCGATGCAATGGCCGCCGACCAGCCCGGGCGTAAAATTCAGAAAATTCCACTTGCTGCCCGCCGCGGCGAGGACTTCCTGGGTGTCGATACCCATGCGGTTGAAGATCAATGCCAGTTCGTTGACCAGCGCGATGTTGACGTCGCGCTGGGTGTTCTCGATGACCTTGGCAGCTTCGGCGACACGGATGCTCGATGTTTTGTGGGTGCCGGCCGTGACGATGGTCCGGTAAACCGAGTCGACGAATTCAGCCGTTTCGGGAGTCGAACCCGAGGTGATCTTGATGATGTCCGGCAGCCGATGGGTCTTGTCGCCCGGGTTGATCCGCTCCGGGCTGTAACCGACAAAAAAATCCTTGTTGAACTCAAGGCCCGATGCTTTTTCCAGTTGCGGCACACAAACCTCTTCGGTCGCGCCGGGGTAGACGGTGGACTCGTAGACGACCACGGAGCCTTTTTGCATGACGGCGCCGATGGTTGCGCTGGCGCTGATCAGCGGTTGCAGGTCGGGGCGTTTGTGGCGGTCGATCGGCGTGGGTACGGTGACGATGAAAAAGTTGCAGTCGGCGAGGTCTTTGGGGTCGGTGGTGAAACTCAGCTCGCCGGCGTTTTTGAGGTCGGCGTCGTCGACCTCGAGTGTCGAGTCATGACCGGTAATGAGTTCCGCGATGCGTTCTTGCTTGACGTCGAAGCCGATCGTGTGGAAATGGCGGTCCAGTTCGACGACGAGCGGCAGGCCGACATAGCCGAGTCCAATGACGCCGATTTTCAGGTTTTCCAGGTCCATGGTTTCCTTTTTCTATTTATTCCACAGGACGCCATTTTCGCTGGCTGTCTCGATCGTCTCCAGACATGCTTCATGCGCGGCCAGCTCTTCGTCATTGGCTTTGACCACGACCAGTTTGAGGCCCCTCCGGTCTATTTTCGCGGTTGTGGCGTCTCGCCCGGTCATGGTGGCCTGCCCTGGCTGGGTTGCGCTGTCCAGCGACAGCGCGGCCTGCCCACCGGTCATGCTCAGGTAAACATCCGCAAGGATGCGCGCATCCAGCAACGCCCCGTGCAGCTCGCGGTTGGAGTTGTCGATCCGGTAACGCTTGCACAGTGCGTCGAGGCTGTTGCGCTGGCCTGGGTGCATAGCCCGCGCCAGCACCAGCGTGTCCAGCACGATGCAGATGTCTTCGATGCGCTTTTCGTGCGCGGCGAGTTCCAGCTCCTTGTCCAGGAAACCGATATCGAACGGCGCGTTGTGAATGATCAGCTCGGCGCCGTGGACGAATTCCAGGAATTCGTCGGCGATATCGGCAAACAGCGGTTTGTCCTCGAGAAATTCGTTGCTCAGCCCGTGGACTTCCTCCGCGCCCGGGTCCACTTCGCGCTGCGGGTTCAGGTAAAAGTGAAAGGTTTTGCCGCTGGCGCGCCGGTTGATCATCTCCACGCAACCGATTTCGATGATCCGGTGGCCGAGCGATGGCTCCAGCCCGGTGGTTTCGGTATCGAGGACGATCTGTCGCATGCTGGCGTTCCTTTCCCTGATTATCCGCCGCTCAAGCGCCGTTCAACATCGCGTCGACCGCTGCGTTGGCGAGTTCATCGGCGCGCTCGTTACCGGGCACGCCGCTGTGGCCACGGACCCAGCGCCAGTCTATCTCGTGCTGCGCGACGACGCGGTCCAGCTTGCGCCACAGGTCTTCGTTCTTGACCGGTTTGCGGTTACTGGTTTTCCAGCCGCGCGCCTTCCAGTTCGGCAACCATTCGTTGATGCCGTCCTTGACGTACCTGGAATCGGTGTACAACACGACCTTGCTGCCGCGCTTGAGTGCGCTCAGCGCCTCGATGGCGGCCTGGATCTCCATGCGGTTGTTGGTGGTTTCCGGCTCCGCGCCGGACAGGGTCTTTTCCTTGCCCCGGGTCATCATCAACACGCCCCAGCCACCCGGGCCCGGGTTGCCGCGGCAGGCGCCATCGGTGTAAATCGTTACTGTGCTCAAGTCGATATCCTGGTCGAGGGTTCGGCCAGCCCGGCCAGCACCCGTCGTCTCCTTTTTTGTCCCGGCATGATCCGGGTCGCGGTAAATACCCGTTTGCACGCAAGCAGGCAAAAGGCGCCGGACATCAGCTTCAACACGCCATTCGTGGTTGGCCGGTTGAGCTTGCTGTCGCGCAGCCATGCCGGGGCGTTGCTCGGTGGCCCGGCACAATAGCCGGTGACGGACAATACCTCAAACCCCAGCAGGCGCAACCAGTCGCGCAGGCGGTGTTCGGATACCAGGCGGTTGATGCCGGGCGGAAATCGCCGGTTGCTGAGCCGGTGGCGGATCCCCCAGAGGCTGATCGGGTTAAAGCTGAAGACCAGCAAGTGGCCTTCG